>JALYGX010000583.1 GCA_030776905.1 Cyanobacteriota bacterium
ATCCGTTTAATTATTCAAACTGAAAATACCGTATTGCGGCGACTGCCCTGGCATTTGTGGGATTTATGCGATCGCTATCCCAAAGCTGAAATTGCCTTAAGTGCCCCAGTTTACGAACATAGAGAACAAATAGCCACCCCACACCCCAAAGTCAGAATCTTAGCCATTCTCGGAAATAGTGCGGGAATCAATACCCAAGCTGATCGCCTCTTACTCGAACAGTTACCCGATGCGGAAATTAGCTTTCTCGTAGAACCGCAGCGCCACGAACTAACCGACGAGCTTTGGAAACAAGGTTGGGATATTCTATTTTTTGCAGGACATAGTGCCAGCCAACCGAACGGAGAAACGGGACGAATTTATATTAATCAAAGTGATAGTTTAACTATCGATCAATTAAAATATGCCCTGAAAAAAGCCGTTGAACGGGGCTTAAAAATTGCAATTTTCAACTCGTGTGATGGTTTAGGATTAGCCCAAAATTTAGCAGATTTACAAATTCCCCAAGTTATAATCATGCGGGAACCCGTGCCCGACCAAGTCGCCCAAGCTTTTTTAAAGTACTTTTTAGAAACCTTCGCGGTTGGTGAATCTTTCTACCTAGCCGTGCGGGAAGCTAGAGAACGATTGCAAGGTTGGGAAGACCAATTTCCTTGTGCAACGTGGTTACCCATGATTTTCCAGAACCCTGCCATCATGCCACCCACCTGGCAAGAATTGTGCAGTGCTAGCACAGGTTCTAGAGGCGATGTCTCCTCACTAAAGCTTCAGATACCCACCCAACGTTACTCCCCTCCCCCGGCTCTCCAATTCCCTACCACTCATACACCTCGCAAGAGATTGACTGGTAGGCGCGGTCTTGCCAAAGTATTTTTGATGAGTTTAGCCGTCACCTCAGTGCTATTAGGAGTGCGGCATCTGGGTATACTCCAATCAATGGAATTACAAGCGTTTGACCATCTGATGCAAAGAAGACCAGCGGAAGGACCAGATGCACGGCTTTTAGTCGTGACGGTTACGGAAGCGGATATTCAGGCACAGAAAAATGAACCGAGGCGTGGGTCTGTGTCTGACCGTTCCCTATCCCAACTTCTGGAGAAACTGGAATCGTATCAACCGCGAGCGATCGGTTTAGATATTTATCGGGATTTCCCTGTGGGAGCCAACTACCCAGATTTGGCAAAACGATTGGGAAAAAGCGAGCGCCAAGCAGAGCAAGAGCGCACGCCTCACTTAATTGCGGTTTGCAAAGCCAGCACGGAAATTAACGACCAAGGCGTTCCACCGCCTCCAGAAGTTCCAGCCGAACGCTTGGGCTTTAGTGATGTGGTCACCGACCCGGATGGCGTTCTGCGCCGTCATTTATTAGCGTTAACCCCAGCCGCTACTTCTGCGTGTACAGCATCCTACGCTCTGAGTAGCCAACTTGCCTTCCGCTACCTAGCAGCACAAGGGATTTTTCCCAAATTTACCAAGGAGGGCTACTTACAGCTAGGTAAGACCATCTTTAAACGCTTGAAAGCCCAAACTGGCGGTTACCGAAACATTGATGCCTGGGGTCACCAAGTCTTGCTGAATTATCGTTACTACCGTTCTCCCCAAAATTTTGCAGCGCAAGCCACCCTCAGCCAAGTCCTGAATAATCAGCTCAATCCCAAGGCGGTGAAAGATCGAGTGGTGTTAATCGGCGTTAGCGCTCCCAGCGCTAAGGATTATTTTTATACCCCCTACAGTACAGCGAGAAAGTTTGACCAGCAAATCCCAGGAGTCGTCGTGCAAGCACAAATGGTCAGTCAGATTCTCAGCGCTGTTCTGGATGGGCGACCTTTGTTGTGGGTATGGTCGGAGTGGGGTGAGGTGCTCTGGATCTGGAGTTGGTCGTTGGTAGGTGGTTTGCTAGCTTGGCGCTTTAATTTAGTCCTGCGTTCGGGACTAGTGGCGATCGCACTTGTAGTCTTATATGGGCTTTGCTTCAGTCTTCTCACACAAGGGGGTTGGGTACCGCTCGTTCCGTCAGCGCTAGCTTTAGTCTGTACTAGTCTCAGTGTTGTCGTCTATAGCGCTCTCCGAACCCAACGACAACGGTCTTCATTGGTGCTCGAATCATGACTTACATCAAGTTACCTCAACCGCACAAAACACTCTTCCTTACCTTGGCAGTCATTGGAGCAACCAATACATTCCTATCCGGCGGCGACCTCCAAGCGTACAGTCAATCTCCCCTCCCAGAAGTCTCAACCACAACAGCCACTGACCAAAACAGTGCTGAGGGGAAAGGGTTCCGCCGCTTTAGGGAGGATACTCAGCACGCCCAAAGCGCTGCTACGCTAACAGCACTCACCACTCGCGAACCAACGCTACAAATAGCTCAGACTCCGCCCCTACCCACCCCACCAGATAACGGGGCCCCCGGTCAACGGGAAGGAGCGGCAAGCCGTGGGCGCTGTAGGCGGGTAAACCATCGTCTCACTGCCTTAGTGCCAATTGTTCACCAAATTTCAGGTAAAGACCGAGACTCATCCACGGTGATGACTACCTCAGGAGTTGTCTGGGGCTTAACGACCACCTCACATCCCAGCTTCTGGTTTTACGTTCCTTATACCGTTACACCGGGACACATTATTGAGTTTGTGCTGCAAGATGAGACGGGCAAAGACATCTACCAGACGGCGCTGACCAGTTCCGAAGCTTCTCCCGGTGTTATGGGGTTCCAACTCCCGCCCACTGCACCATCGCTTGAGATTGGCAAAAGGTATCATTGGTTTTTCATGGTTAATTGCAATCAATCTCAGCCTGTGCTTGTGGAAGGTTGGATAGGACGAGCTGCACTGAACCCGTCACTTAAACGTCAGTTGCAGCAAGCCACACCGCAACAGAGTATCGCTCTGTACAGGCGATCGGGCATTTGGCAGGAGGCAGTAACAACTCTGGCTCAACTGCGTCGCCAGTATCCAGACGATGCCAAACTGAAAGCCGAGTGGACTAACTTGTTGCAGTCGATTGGCTTAGAAGCGATCGCTCCAGAACCCGTTACATCCATGCTGACGCCTAAAGCATAGTAGTAGGGGCGGGTTTAACTAGGTTGCCTGTGAGCAGCCTAAAATATCAGTAAACCCGCCTCTACATCTGCCAACCCTATACCAAAGCACCGCCGCAACTAGAACCACAACCCGCCGTGCAACCATAGCAATAGGATGCCGTGCGAATCTCCTCGATTAAATCTAAACTTCCAGCGTCCAAGAGCTTACCAACTGTCAACATCTCTCCAGTGCGAGACTGGGCTAACCTATTTTCCATCTGGTTAAAGTCACAATCGTAGACATTACCCAGATAGTCGATAGAGAGTTCATCGCGGCACATTAAATGCTCCACCGTACCCCCATTAAAGTTACTCTCTAAAAATTGTAAATAGGGAGCGTATAACTTTGTCCGTTGAAAATGAAACTTACTTCTGCCAACAGGTAGATTTGTAATGGTAAATAACTGGTTGAAGTCAATGTCAAAATGATCTTTAAGGAACTTTTTATAATCCTGTTCCAACTTAACTTGATTGGGAGTCAAAGAAAATTTTTCACTTGATGGAAGTGGGGGATTATAAACCAAATCTATAATTAAATTAGAGTTTCTCCCATAGCCCAATTCATTAAGCCATTGAATTGCCCGAACCGAGCCATCATAGACTCCCTTGCCCCGCATTTTATCCACATTATCTTCTAAATAGCAGGGTAGGGAGGCAACTACTCTTAACTGGTGCTTGGCAAAATACTCCGGAAGGTCTTCAAATCCAGGCTCAAAATAAATTGTTAAATTTGAGCGAACAATTACTTGCTTGCCAGTTTCCCGCGCTACCTCCACCAAAGGTTTAAAACCATAGTTCATCTCCGGTGCGCCACCCGTTAAATCAACTATCTTTATTTGGGGAAATCGATAAATTAGCTCAATGAGTTGCTCGCAAATTTCTGGGGAAAGTTCTTCTGTTCGTTTTGGACCCGCTTCCACATGACAGTGAGTACAAGCGAGATTGCAGCGTTTACCCAGATTAATTTGTAAAACACTAATTTGGCTCTTCTGTAACGGAACACCAATCTTCTTTCTAAAGGGTGTTATTGCTGCATTAGTTGTTTCTAGCTGAATCATGTTTTCGCGGATAGAGTCACTGTCCTATCCTAGCGATAAACTTAGCTGTTTTCAGATAAAATCTTCGATAATTTTTGCACCCGTGCTTTTAATTTTGTACCGCTTCAAAGAGGTTTGAGTGTTAATATTAATACCTGCTTCAGTCATCACTGTAAATGGTCTGGGAATTGACCGGAGAAGCTACTCAGCCTCGCGCTCATTTTCTGCCTGTGAAGTTTCGGCTAGCGGCTTGACAACCCGTGCGATCGCTTGTTGAACAAATGCCTTGATAAATTCATCTTTGCGGTTGAGCTGGAACTGCTGCTGCACCACTTCCGTAATGCCACCATCACCCCAGTCTTGGTTATTGCGGAAGTATTCAATAAAACTTTTACCCGCAATTCGAGTCAGATAAGCGGCTGTGACGCCTTGAATTGCCTTCCCTACCACCAAGGTGGCGGGATTCAGTTGCAGTGCAGTCGAGAGGAGTTCGATCGCTCCCTTAACAATTCCTAAACTGGCTAGGGTTTTTCCTAGAGAAAGCGCCAGTTCCCTACCCCGTTCCATATTCAGTTCGCAGCTATAGATTCTGCCAATTTCCACAACCATTTGGGCGTTTACGGCAGCAGTTGCTAGCAAATCCACTACAGGTAAGGGCGTTACGGCAATAACACCTGCACCAATCCACTGAAAGCGTTCTACCACCTTTTCCGCCTGTCGTCGGCGCTGAGTGTCGATCAGCCGTCGGGCTTCTTCTCCTAAGCGCTGGGATTGCAGTAGGATGTTGTCGGCTACCAAATCTTCTCCTTCTGCCCTGAGAACGGCTGCAAGCCGTCGGATTAAGGGCATAATATCCGGTTCGGGTTGGAAGAGTTCGCTGGTTTCTAGTTGTACGGATTGGGGATTAGCAGCGATCGCAACGACATCCATTGAGGCAATAAATCCCCGCACTCGCTGCCGCAACCGCGCCAAAATCGTTTCCTTATCCTCTTCCGAATAAAGATCGGTTTTATTGAGGACGAGGAGACTTCGCTTGCCAATCTCCGCCAACCCGCGCAGGGGTTCGTATTCTGACTGCCGCAAGTCATTATCCACGACAAACAACAACAAATCAGCTTCTGTTGCTAGCTGTCGCGCCATTTGCTCCCGTTGCGTACCCGCCACACCTGCCTCTAAAATCCCTGGCGTATCCGTAATCAGAATCTGGCGATTTAATCCCTTTAACTTCAGGCTATACGTCTCCCCTGCCTCAGTTGTCCCCATCGGTGCGCCAACTTGTCCAACCATCCGCCCAATTAGCGCATTCACTAGCGAGGTTTTCCCTGCCGAACCCGTACCAAACACTACTACCATCAATTCCCCACGAGCGAGAATCGCTTCAATCTCCCGCGATCGCATGAGTAACTCTTGCCGCGCCACCTCATCCTGAATCTGCTTTACCTGTTGCCGTACGGCTTTCAGGGTTTCCTCAGCGGCTTCAGTTTTAACCACAGGCACTTTTGGGGCTAAGCGACGGCGACGGGACTCCTGTTGCGATCGCTGAAATAGCCCCACATAGTAGATAAATGCAAAGATTAACATCCCAATTAGAACGATCAGCAGCAACAGCAGCAAATTGGCTAGCAAGGGTGCTGTAAACGAAATTTGGATATACAACCGATATAGGGAATTAATCAGCCAAAGCATTAGCCCCAGAATGAAACTGAGACCAACAATCAGGGTCAACAGGCGTGAGAGAGGCATGACTGAGTTGGGCTTTTTGTTCAATTGTGAACTACCACGCTTCATTTCTACGAAATAGAAGTGGGATTCTCACGGGACTTGCTAAAACGGTGCAGTCAGAGCCGTTGTTTTTACTGCCAACTTGGGGCAGAGCGCGATCGCTCTCTTGCGAATCTGGATTTAATATAATGCCGGAGGAGGGGGATGCCAGACTACAACATTTAAAACCAGTAAGTAGGGAGTGAAAAAATTATGGGACTTTTTGACCAGATTTTAGGTGCGATCGAAAATCCTGCTCAACAAGGCAGTTCGGGTGAGGTGGGTGACATTCTCAGTACGGTTCAACAGTTGAGCAATAATGCCAACACAGACCCCTCAACCATTCAATCGCTTTTATCGATAGTTGGAAATTATACTCGCTCTGCCCTGCAACAAAAGCGAGACACTGAGGGTCATGACCAAACTCAACAATTTGTCAATCAATTCGGAGGTACTAATCCCAGCAATCAAGCGGTGCAGTTACTCTTCAGTACGCCTCAGATTCAGCAAATCGCTCACGAAGCTGAACAAAGAACAGGGTTAAGTGCAGGTACAATTCAATCTATGTTGCCGATACTAGTTCCCCTCGTGTTGAAGTTCCTGCAAACGGGCAGCAGCGCTCAGAACCCCCAAGGGTCGAATCCTGTTCTCAACACCTTTTTAGATGCTGATGGCGATGGCGACGTGGATATTGCTGACGCTATGCAGATGGCAGGACGCTATTTAGGTCGTTAGGTAGTGCTGAGTGCTGTTAGCTCAAGGGGGCGTAGCCGGTTCTGAGTGGGGAAAGAGACGTTCATTCTGACGGAATTCTGGCTATAGGGAGGGACTTGATATGATCCCACTTCCCTGTGATATTGCCTAAATTTTGGGTAAGGGCGGACAGCCGCCCGCCCCTACCCATGTTTGCTATTCCTGACTACCTACTTCACTTCTTTGTCGCTTGAACAAGTATTTTGACCAGTTGTAGCAGTTGTGGTTTGTCAAACGCTTGAATAAGCGCTCTGGCGGCAGCTTTGGGTTCTACTGTTAAAGTTATCTGTTTAGGGGTAGCGGCGGTAGCTGTTGTTGTAGCAGAGGCTTCCTCCTTCGGTTTAGGAGCGGTAGCCGGTGTTGTACCCGCAAGTTTTTGCAAAGCTGGACTTAGAGCGATCGCATCCCTTTTCCCCCCTTGCAATCCATCACTAGCTTGCTTGAGTTCCTTAATTACTACAGGTGCTAGTGTCTGAAAGGAATTCTTGGGATTAGCGATCGCCTTATAAGAAACTTGTACTAGCTCTTGCCACGGTTTAATTCCCGACCCTAGTTGAGCTAAACGCTTGCAGTATACGTGGAATTTTTGACGATTAGCTGGTGTTTCTTCTTGTTTAAATAGCTGCAACATCTGTTTCAGGATGTCCATTACCTGAGGCGCAAAGTTGGGCGGCACCTTAACTTGAGCTTGCGCTTTGTCGGCGGGGGAAGCTGTTGCGGTTGACGAGACACTGCCACCATTCACCAACTGATTGAGGTAAGTCTGCAATTGAGCAAAATTTGGCTCTGCCGCTTGAATCGTTTTCGTTGCTTCATCGTCCCGCAGACCAAATGGCCCTTGCAGTTGTTCGATCAAATCTTTTAGAGTGTCGTAGCCTCGTAAAAACAAAGTCTCCAGCTTTCGGTCAACATTGACCTCATGCTCTTTCAGAACTTTGAACGAATCCTCTAAGCGGTGGGCAGTTTTTTGAATACTGTCAAAGCCCAACATCGCCGCCCCTCCCTTGACAGAATGGGCAGCGCGAAACATTTCATTGACCCTCTCCCTCTCTGGATCTTTTACAACCAAGCGCAGCTCTAATAGCCCTTTTTCAAGGGTATCGAGGTGTTCTTTCGCTTCTTCGATGAAATAGCCTAAAATCCTTTGCTGACTCCCCGCATCCACGGCTGTTTTCCCTAATCAGAATGGTTGATGTACTCAGGCTTGTAAGCGCTACCCCGGTTGATGTTGGCACTGAGTAGTTTTAATCACGCGGGTTGCCAAATCTACCAGTCAGACTCTTTATTTTAATTTTAGAGTAGCGTTTTTTCGTGAAACGGCGCGAGAAACTCTTTTTAATCCATTAAACTTTAATATGCCCTAAGATACTACGAAAACTTTTAGAAGAACTTAAATAAGAAAACCCTCAGCTTCGTACTGAGGGGAGGTATGAAGGATCATGTATGTCTGTTTAATTCGGTCTGCTTTTTGCGACATCAGCAACAATTCGATTTAGATAGAGAATATTGATCGCCAACTTCGGTTTAAGCCATACTGCTTTCAATCGCCCAACGTGCTAACTCGGTGCGATTGTGCAGACCCGTTTTGCCCAGCATATTAGAAACATGACTTTCAATCGTCCGTTGGCTCACATTCATCTGGTCGGCAATTTCCCGATTCGCCATACCTCTGGCTACAAACTGAACAACTTTTAGCTCTGTTGGAGTCAACTCAACATCAAAAGGCACTTGGATTCTCGGTTCGGAATTTCCACCCGCTCCTGAGTGATGAATCAAACGAGTAGCTTGCTTTAGGGAGGATTCAACCTGTGCTACCAGTTCTTCTGGCTCAAAAGGTTTCACCATGTAAACATCGGCACCTGTATTGAGTCCCTTAACTCGGTCTTGGCTTTGACCCTTTGCCGAGAGAAATAGAACCGGAATCCAACTGGTACGCGGGTCTTTTCTAACGTTTTCTACTAAAGTATAGCCATCCATCTCTGGCATCATTACATCGCAAATAATCATGTCAGGAATTTCTTGGTCTAATACCTCCAGTGCTTCTCGACCATTTTCAGCAGTGACGACTTCATACCCTCGAAACTCTAGGTAGTCTTTGACTAGCAAAATGAGGTTAGGGTCGTCATCAATCAGCAGCAGTCGCTTGTTATCTCTGACAGAGTTTTCTTTCATACTGTGACACTCGCCATGCCTTGCTTGCTGAGGTGGGTTTACGTACTCTGTTAATTTACTAGATTTGTAAAGCTTAAATAAAGAGGGATCGAGGGCTTGATGTGCTTTGAGTGCCCTATTTGCACTTTCTCAAAGACCTGTGTTGGAGAGTGCAGAAAACTTTTATAGTCGCGGCTTTATAGGATTGAACCCTGCTCTAAGGGCATTTCAACTTCAGGAGTGATGGTCTGTAAAGCCTTATCCTCCATTGGTTTTGTCTCGCCTGTGTCTTGAGCTGAGGGTTGAACGGTTTCTGGCAACGGATGAATTAAAAAGGCATAGTCTTCTACAACCTTGTTGCCAATAATATGCTCCTGAATAATGCGTTCGATGATTTCTGGGGTAGCGTTGCGATACCAGACGCCGTCTGGGTAAACCACGGCGATTGGACCTGCGGTACAAACTCGCAGACAGTTAGCTTTTGTACGGAAGATACAACTCGGTTGAGTGTCTGTGGGTTGGTCGAGTTTTAACTCTTTAAGACGTTTTTTCAAGTAGTCCCACGCTTCCAGACCAACGGCTTTTGAGCAACATTTCGCTTGGGTTTGGTCGGCACACAGAAAAATGTGTCGCCCAATGCGATCGAGTCCTAAGCTTTGTATATTAGCGGCTAGTGGGCTAAGGTCGGAAGCTTCAGGAGTAGACACTTCGGCTGAGTTGTTGTCAGTTTTATGGACTTGCATTACTAGCGATTAGTTAGCTGGAAATATTTCCTACAGACGTTGGGGCGTCCCGACTATTACTATATCTATCTCTAGATAGAGTAGTGCTGAGACGATCGCTTAATCCTTTGCTTTTGGACAATTTATTGGTGAGTCAGTCCTGAGGAGTAAGTATTTTTACTTAAGACTGTGGCTAATATTAAGCATTGCTTCATCAGCTATAAATTTACTTAAGATTGGCTAGAAGCTACTCTACATAAGGGTTGCCGCTACCACACTAGCTAAGTTCGGTAACCCGTACAAGCAAATTTGTTGCGATCGCCTGCTACCTTTAAGTAAATTAGCACTCAGGAGCTGAGAGTGCTAAAGTCAGCTTAAAGATAGTAGATCAGGAGAGATTTGTATGGCAGCTGTATCTTTAAGTGTTTCCACCGTTAAACCGCTAGGCGATCGCGTCTTCGTTAAGGTGAGCGCCGCTGAAGAAAAGACCGCTGGGGGCATTCTGTTACCCGATAACGCGAAAGAAAAGCCTCAAGTTGGGGAAATTGTGAATATCGGGCCAGGAAAGCGCAACGATGACGGTTCTCGTCAAGAACCCGAAGTCAAAGTCGGCGATAAGGTTCTCTACTCCAAGTATGCGGGTACCGACATCAAGCTGGGCACCGAAGAGTACGTCCTGCTGTCGGAAAAAGACATTCTTGCCGTCGTTGGATAACGAGCGATCTTCTAACGATTCCCTCAAACAAGCTAGTTTGCGAACCCAACAGCCGTCCAGCGAAATCTAAAGACGGCTAACAGCTCAAAACATAGTTGACTCACTAACTGAAGAACTGGACATTTATGGCTAAGCGCATCATTTACAACGAAAACGCTCGTCGTGCTCTGGAAAAGGGCATGGATATTCTGGCAGAAGCTGTTGCTGTTACCCTTGGTCCCAAAGGGCGTAACGTCGTTTTGGAAAAGAAATTTGGCGCACCTCAAATCGTTAATGACGGTGTCACGATTGCCAAAGAAATCGAACTGGAAGACCACGTCGAGAACACAGGTGTTGCTCTGATTCGTCAAGCGGCTTCCAAAACCAACGACGCTGCCGGTGATGGTACGACTACTGCAACCGTGCTGGCTCATGCAATGGTCAAAGAAGGCTTGCGTAACGTTGCTGCTGGTGCCAATGCTATTGCCCTCAAGCGCGGAATTGACAAGGCTACTGGCTACTTGGTAGAAAAGATTGCCGAGCACGCCCGTCAGGTTGAAGATTCAAAAGCGATCGCTCAAGTCGCTTCCATCTCTGCCGGAAACGACGATGAAGTCGGTCAGATGATTGCCCAAGCGATGGACAAGGTGGGTAAAGAAGGTGTGATTTCCTTGGAAGAAGGGAAGTCCATGACCACCGAATTGGAAATCACCGAAGGGATGCGCTTTGATAAAGGCTACACCTCTCCTTACTTCGCTACCGATATGGAGCGGATGGAAGCCATCTTAGAAGAGCCTTTCATCCTGATTACTGACAAAAAAATCACCTTGGTACAAGACTTGGTGCCAGTGTTGGAGCAAGTCGCCCGTTCTGGTCGTCCGCTGGTGATTATTGCTGAAGATATTGAAAAAGAAGCACTGGCTACCCTGGTAGTTAACCGCCTGCGGGGCGTGCTGAACGTCGCGGCTGTTAAGGCTCCTGGATTTGGCGATCGCCGCAAAGCCATGCTCGAAGACATCGCTGTGCTAACAGGTGGTGAATTGATCACCGAAGACGCGGGTCTGAAGCTGGAAAACACCAAGCTTGATATGTTGGGCAAGGCACGCCGCATCACGATCACAAAAGACAGCACAACCATCGTTGCAGAAGGTAACGACAAAGCCGTTAAGGGTCGTTGTGAGCAAATCCGTCGTCAAATGGAAGAAACCGAGTCTTCCTACGACAAGGAAAAACTGCAAGAGCGTCTAGCTAAGCTTGCTGGTGGCGTTGCTGTAGTGAAAGTCGGTGCCGCAACTGAAACCGAAATGAAAGACCGCAAGCTGCGTCTGGAAGATGCCATCAACGCAACCAAAGCGGCTGTGGAAGAAGGTATCGTCCCTGGCGGTGGCACCACCCTAGCTCACCTCTCTCCTCAGCTAGAGAGTTGGGCAAATGAGACCCTGACTGGTGAAGCTTTAACAGGTGCTTTAATTGTTGCCCGTGCTTTGGCTGCGCCTCTGAAGCGGATTGCTGAGAACGCCGGACAAAACGGTGCAGTTATCGCTGAGCGCGTCAAAGAGAAGGACTTCAACGTCGGTTTCAACGCCGCGACTAATGAGTTCGTCGATATGTTTGAAGCGGGTATCGTTGACCCAGCTAAGGTGACTCGTTCCGCGCTGCAAAACGCCGCTTCTATCGCAGGTATGGTGTTGACAACCGAGTGCATTGTTGTTGACAAACCGGAGCCGAAGGATGGCGCTGCTGCTGGCGCTGGTGCTGGTATGGGTGGCGACTTCGACTACTAATCGTTAGTCAGGTAGAGGCAATTCATGAATTGCTTCTACTTGAAGTGATGTACCTCAGTTAATTCCAATAATTTATCAAGCCGCTTCTCTGTAGAGGCGGCTTTATTTTAGCTCCTAAGTTGACGAAGTCTATAGGTTACTCAGCTTTCAGCTCATCTAATGCCAATATGGTTTTTACTTCCTGTAAAAGCTCATTTTGCTCCTGTCTGATTGCCTCAATTCGCGCCAGAATCTTTGCTAACCGTTCTTGATGTTCGCGACTGATTGAGGCAGCACTAGAAGGACTTAATGCTAATACCTCATCATCGCCTTGCTTGCCGTTCAAGTCGTTCCCAGTTGACTTACCCAAGGATTTAGAATTCAGCCTGAAAAGAAACTGAACCAACAGGAAAGGTGCTTTAAGTACTGATAAAAGAGCTTGCTCAATCAAGCTACCAAATATTTTGATGAATTGTTTCAGGATGAAAATAACTAAAAT
>JALYGX010000584.1 GCA_030776905.1 Cyanobacteriota bacterium
ATCGTCAACCTTGGCTACGTCATCAACGTCATCGAAGACCCAGTCGAACGTCGTGAAGCCTTGCTCAAAGCGTGGGAACTGACCCAAAAAGTTCTAATTGTTTCCGCCCAAGTCTTAATTGATGACCGCACTTCTGGGCAAATCGCTTACGGCGACGGCATAGTTACCCGGCGCAATACCTTCCAGAAATATTACGAACAAGAAGAACTCAAAATCTATATCGACCAAGTCCTAAGCGTCGATGCCATTCCCGTTGCCCTTGGCATTTACTTCGTCTTCCGCGACGAAGCTCAAAGTCAAAGCTTCCGGGCATCCCGCTTCCGTTCCCGCACCACCACCCCTAGAATCCGCGCCAACATTAAACGCTTTGAGGATTACCAAGAACTCCTCGCCCCATTAATGGCATTCGTGACCGAACGCGGACGCCTCCCTAGCACAACCGAACTGCCAAGCGTTCCCGACATACTTGCCGAATTTCGCACCCTACGCCGCGCCTTTCAAGTTATCTTACAAGCCACCGACCAAGAAGAATGGGATGCGATCGCAGATAAACGTCGCCAAGACCTCCTAGTTTACCTTGCTCTCACCCAATTCAGCCGCCGTCCTAAAATCAGCAACCTGGATACTACCACTCAAAATGACATCAAAGCCCTTTTCGGCAACTACAAACAAGCCTGTACCGCCGCCGACTTAATGCTTGTGAGTGTAGGAAACCCCCGCCTAATTGCCAACTGCTGCAAACAAAGCAAAATCGGCAAACTCCTACCTAACGCTCTCTACATCCACGTTACAGCCCTCGAAGCCCTCAATCCCCAACTGCGACTCTATGAAGGTTGCGCCAGCCGCACCATCGGTCGCTTAGATGGTGTCACCCTAATTAAATTTCACACCAATCAGCCAAAAATCTCTTACCTGTTCTACCCCGACTTCGATACTGACCCTCATCCCGCCTTGCACACCAGTATGCAAATTGACCTGCGGGATTTACAAGTGGTCTACCGCGACTATGACACCTCAGAAAATCCCCCCGTACTGCACCGCAAAGAAACCTTCGTAACGCCCGACTATCCACTCTACGAAAAGTTTGCCAAACTCACTCACCAGGAAGAAAACTGGGGACTACTCGACGACACCAGCACGATAGGAACCCGCAAAGGTTGGCAAAAATGCTTGAAAGAACACTGCGCGGAACTACGGGGTCATCGCGTCTACTGGCGCAAAGACGCTGACCCTTACCGAGTCAAGCTCTTAATGTCTGCCCGTAATCGCAACAATCAACATTAGTAATTGATTAGTACTGGTCTGGATAGCGCTGATGCAAACGTTTCAACCGTTTCCTCCGATGACGCTGCTGGTTAGAAGCACGAACATGACGAATTAGCCACAAGCCTAGAAAATAACTGAAAATACCACAAACTAAACCCGCAGCAACGGAACCAACCAACAGGGGCCAAATAATTTCTAAGCCCAACTCTTTCACTTCCTGCCAGGAGTGGAAACTCACATCGGTCTTAGTATTATCATTGAGCAGCCATTTACCGAGCTGGAAATTGAACACATAAATCGGTACAGAAGTCAAAGGATTACTAATCCAAGGTCCAACAGCCGCGAGGATTTTATTTCCCCGAAAGAGGACTGCCAGCAAAAGTGCCAGAAGGGTCTGAGAACCAAAAAAGGGAAATAATCCTGCAAACACGCCACAAGCTAAACCTCGTGCCAACGCTTCTGGCGTTCCTTGCAGACGGACTAAGCGCCAGTAAAAGTATTTTAGCCGTCGTCTGAAACTCCCCTTAAAGCCTTTTGATTTGGGGCTACGAGAGAAAAATGGAATCGCAGCCTTTACCTGCCGCTGCCAAGAATTGTGCGGGGATTTTCTAGACATATTGACAAAAAATCAGCAATCCTCCACCTTTAACCTGCATTCCACACCAACTAGTGGGAGATTATTAATTAGGAATTAAACCTTAATTTAACTTAGAAATTTGCTTGACACCTCATGCCGATGGAGGATGAGATGGGGGGGAAACAGGTATCTTCCTATTAATGAATCAGCTTCAGTTGGTGCATCTATTTACTCTAGTTACTAGAAATAAACTTTCTAAAGGTTTGCGTTGGTTAGTGTTCGAGGACTAGAAGTTAGGGTTTCGCGATCGCATTTGTGCAACCTACTAGGACAGCAGCCAAGCGTGCGCGTTAGCGTGTTCGTTCCAGTAGTTGTTGACCATTTGATGCCCACTGACGATTGCTTTGAGCCTTGTAAAGGTCTCTAGCCTACTGCAAGACTTGCTGGCTATCACTCAGTCGGTTCTGGCGCAGAAATACTAAACCAGCACCGTAGTAAGCATTTTCTTAATTACAGTTGCTTTGGGCTGAATTCCGGAAGGCGGCGAGGGCAGCGTCCAAATCTCCCTGAAAGAGAGCGGGGAGCCAAAAATACCAGGTGACTGCAAAGAGGTTGTTGGCAAATTCAGTGATTGGTGTAGGGGCGCAAGGCTTGCGCCCTTTAGAATTCCCGTTTTAACCGATACAAATGATTGGGCGTATGCCAGAAGTCTGGGAACATCAAGCTCCCCAATCCACAACTTTTGTTGAAAAACGTTAAGCTTGTCTGGGGTAAACTGGGCTGAGTTTTGAAACAGATTCGTTTCTAGCTGTTGCTTAGATTCATAAAAGTTAGAACCTATTCATCTCAATTAATCTAACTTAACTTTCCCTAAAGATTACCTTACAAGACATTGCAAGTTTTATGTCATTGCTATCAGAAAGCGCTAATCTCACAAGCAGATAGTTTTGATCCCATCTAGATATTGAGACAGGCAAGTCGCAGGAGCAAAGACAGCTAACGTGCTAATGCCTGTACTAAACCGCTCGCTTCTTTAGTATTCTGGGGGCAAATCATGAACGAAAAAGTTATTTCTGCCACACGTAATGTGGCAATTGTTGGTCCATATTTAAGTGGTAAAACAACTCTGCTAGAAAGCTTGTTGTTCGTTACTAATGCGATTTCTCGCAAAGGTAACATGAAAGATGGCAATACGGTAGGCGATAGTGCAACCGAGGTACGCGATCGCCAAATGAGCGTAGAGGTAAGCGTCGCCAGTACCGACTATCAAGGAACTCGCTTCACCTTTTTAGATTGCCCCGGTTCTGTTGAGTTTGCCCAAGAAACCTACAATGCCTTAATTGGTGTCGATGCCGCTGTAGTGGTTTGCGAACCCGTAAGCGATCGCGTCCTCACTCTCGCTCCTTTATTCAAATTCCTCGATGACTGGGAAATCCCGCACCTAGTCTTTATCAACAAAATGGATCGGCTGACGTGTGATGGTGACGCTTGCGGTCACCCTTACCGGGAAGTCCTAGATGCCCTCAAATCCGTTTCGACGCGCCCCTTAGTGCCGCACCAGTATCCCATTGGCAAAGGGGAACAGCTCATCGGGTTTATCGATTTAGTAACTGAGCAAGCCTATCATTATCACCCCGGTGCCCCAGCTGACCCAGTACCCCTGCCAGAGTCGTTGAGAGAGCAAGAAAAGGCAACACGGGCAGAAATGCTGGAAGCCTTAGCAAATTTTGACGACCACCTCCTAGAAAAACTGCTAGAAGAAATTGAGCCGCCCCAAGAAGAAATTCTCCAAGACTTGAGGATGGAATTGGGGGCAGACTTGATTGTGCCTGTGTTTATGGGCGTTGCCGAGCAAGATTATGGTGTTCGACCACTGCTGGAAGCCCTGTTGCGGGAAGCACCCGCGCCTGAGACTACTGCCGAACGGCGGGGAATTGATAGTAATGCCGAGACACCAGTGGCACAGGTACTGAAAACCTATTACACTCCCCAAGGTGGCAAACTCTCACTCGTGCGCGTGTGGCAAGGTCAGCTCACGGATGGCATCGTTCTCAATGGAGTTCGTGTGGGTGGGTTGTACCGCCTGCTGGGTCAGCAACAGCAGTCAATCAACCAAGCATTAGCTGGTGAAATCGTTGCCCTCGGACGCTTAGAAGGAATTCTCACTAGTCAAACGTTGACGAGTAACACAGGTCAATCGTTACTTGAGTTAGCTAAAGCCAATTCCCTCGCACCAGTTTACGCTTTAGCGATCGCCCCTGAAAAGCGCAAAGATGAAGTGAAGCTCAGTGGCGCATTAACCAAGCTTCTAGAAGAAGACCCCTCTCTCGCCTGGGAACAACATGGCGATACTCACGAAATCATCCTCTGGGGACAGGGTGAAATTCATCTTCAGGTTGCCCTAGACCGACTGCGGCGCAAATACAATTTGCCCATGAGTACCCACCTACCGCGAGTCCCCTACAAAGAAACCATCCGCAAACCCGCCTCTTCCCACGGACGCTACAAGCATCAAAGTGGAGGTCATGGGCAATTTGGCGATGTCTATTTGGACATCAAACCCCTACCGCGCGGTGAAGGCTTTAACTTCTCGCAAACGGTTGTGGGTGGTGTTGTCCCGAAGCAGTATATCCCTGGGGTCGAGATAGGTGTTCGGGAGTATTTGGTACATGGGCCTTTAGGCTTCCCAGTAGTCGATGTGGCAGTAACGCTGACGAATGGTTCTTACCACACTGTTGATAGTTCCGAACAGGCATTTAAGCAGGCAGCACGGTTAGCAATGACTGAAGGAATGCCTAACTGCGAACCGACGTTACTGGAACCCGTGATGACGATTCAGGTATGTGCCCCCAAAGAATACACCTCGAAGGTTCTGCAATTAGTATCAGGGCGTCGCGGGCAAATTCTTGGCTACGAAGGGCGTTCGGATTGGCTGGGTTGGGACTGTGTCTCCGCCTATCTGCCTCAGGCAGA
>JALYGX010000585.1 GCA_030776905.1 Cyanobacteriota bacterium
AAAAAATGTTTACTGGATCGGAAACGACTGCAACAATTTTAATCATTCTAGTAGCGCTCGGTGTGCTGGGTTGGGGCTTCAACCGTGCCCGCTCTTACGGCAAACTGGGAATTTTAGCCTGGTTGCAGTCAGTTGTCTTGACGGCTCCTTGGCTGTTATTTTTTGGCTTATTTACCGCCGGAATTTATCTTAATATTGTTGGCATTCTATTTTTGTTGGTGATTTCAGCGGGGTTGTACATCTTCTTGGGCAAGCGTTTGCGTGCTGCGGGTCAGGATGTTGTTTTGCAGGAACGTGCCACAAGGCTGCTGAATGAAAAACAACAAGCCAGCGATGCTCAAAAGCCAGAAGCACAAGCACCCGGAACGGCGGAGAATTTGACCGTGCCACCAAGGGGTACGAATCCGGCAAAGACAGAGGTGGTTCCCATTCCCGATGAAGACCTCAAAAGTCTTAAAGGAATCTTTGGCATCGATACCTTCTTTGCCACGGAAACGATTCCCTATCAGGAAGGGGTGATTTTCAAGGGCAATATGCGGGGAATCGAGCCTGATGTCGTGTATTCTCGTTTGGCTAAGAGCTTAGAGGAACGATTAGGCGATCGCTACCGCTTATTTTTAGTAGAAAGCCCTGAAGGTAGACCCGTTGTTATTGTTCTCCCCAGTAGCAATGACCCCCAACCCTCAACAGTTCCCCAGAAAATCCTGGCAATTGTCTTGCTCGTTGCAACCCTTGCCACTAGCTTAGAAGCGGCTGGGTTGCTACTTAACTTTGACTTCTTCAACAATCCAGCACGGTTTGGGGAAGTACTGCCTCTCAGCACTGGGATTTGGACGATTTTCGCGGCTCACGAACTCGGTCACTGGTGGCAAGGTAAACGTCACAATGTGCGCATCAGCCTGCCTTTTTTCATTCCTAGCTGGCAAATCGGTTCTTTCGGAGCTATTACCCGCTTTGAATCGTTAATACCCCATCGGAAAGCCTTGTTTGATATCTCCTTCGCGGGACCTGCGGCGGGTGGCATTGTCTCCGTACTTATACTAATTACAGGATTTCTGTTATCTCATGACGGCAGTGCTTTTCAAATACCCGTTCAGTTTTTCCAGGGATCGGTGTTAGTGGGGCTACTGGCACGAATTTTCCTGGGTACTTCTCTACAAGCGACTTTAGTTGACGTTCACCCCCTAACGATTGTCGGTTGGTTGGGTTTGGTGGTAACGGCGTTGAACTTGATGCCAGCAGGGCAATTGGATGGAGGGCGAGTGGTTCAGGCTATCTACGGACGCAAAACCGCTCGACGCACTACCATCGCGACGTTGGTTGTCTTGGGAATTGTCGCTTTGGCAAATCCAGCCAATCCATTGGTTTTATATTGGGCTATTGTAATTCTGTTCTTGCAGCGCTCCCTAGAACGTCCCAGCCTCAATGAAATCACAGAACCGGATGACACTAGAGCGATTTTGGGATTAATAGCGCTGTTTTTAATGGTGGCAACCCTCATCCCCTTAACCCCTGCTTTAGCCGTTCGTTTGGGGATTGGCAGTTAATGGGTCGTTGATTGTTGGTTGTTATAGCCCTTCTCGTTTGAGTGAAATACGAGACCTATCCCCCAACTCCTTCCCTGATAGGGAAGGGGAAGTATTTCTCCCCTCTCCTTGTAGGGGAGAGGTTTTGCCTTTAATTAAGTTGAACGACTTAGTTGTTCACTTGTATTTATAATGTTCATCTAAGCTTCATTTAAGGATAATGACGATTCTGTATTTTCCTAGTTAGAATATCGTCTACAAAGAACAAAATTGTACAAGGCTTACACGGGTTCTCAAAAAGAAAGATTGATTGCAGAACCAATTGTCAATGTGCAAGTGTTTAGCCTTTTGGACAACATTACCCGTTTGCAGCAAGTGTTCTAGGCTAGCGCTGGACTACGTCCGGCTCAACTGATGCTTCGCTAACGCAAGACGACAGTAGCAAGGCGTCTGCATTATGGTTCGGCATCCCCGGTAGAAAACCTGTTGGGCTTGTCCAAAGGCGAATCCCGTTGCAGTAAAGTAGCGTCTGCTCAAGAAACTAGTCCCGTGTTCCGGGTCAAAAAAAAAAGAGCAAGTGCATTAAATTTCTCCTGAAAGGAAAAAGTTTTTAACCTTTCCGGAGCGACTCAGCATCGGGGTGCTTTATCTATCGATTAGTACGTTCTCAAAACATTAAAGCACCCACTTACGAGGCTGGCGATGGAAGACATTAACAATAGAGGCTCTACCACAGCGATTATTGAGAAAAAACTGATTCAGCCCGGTTTGATCGTTCAAGCACTAGCGTTTACAAGTATCTTGTACTTCTGTGTCGGTCAGACACCGCGAAACACTACAGGGACAATTTTCCCGTCCGTTCAGACTAGCACTCCTTTATCAACATCCGTTGAGAATTCTGTATTACAGCACGCCTCACGGCAGCTAGGGTTACCCACCTCTACCCTCCGCATTATCCATGCTCAACCGCAAACTTGGTCGGATAACTGCTTAGGACTGCGTGACTCTGAACTTGTGTGTACCCAAATTCCCGTTCCGGGTTGGCAAGTTGCTGTTGCTAGTGGAAAACAAAGCTGGATCTATCGCACCAACGCATCAGGTTCGGTGATCAAGATGGAACAGCATACCTCTGCACCGAGTTCTGCACCAAGTAAAGAAAGAAAAGAGGTAGCATTAGCGAGCTGTACCGACTCTTCCCAAGCCGCTTCGCTAACGCGATCGCAAAGCTCTCTTCAAGTTTAGGCTAACACCCCACTACGTCCCGCTCCTCCCACACTAACTAATGAGTGTCGGCCTGCTGTTAGCTTATTCCTACCCCTCTTGCCAAAGCCGACATCTACTTACAGACTGAAATGTGAGGATATACAAAATTTGTCTATGGCACTGGTACGGCGCTTATCGCTCTACCCAGGCTTCCAAAGAAATTTGCTCTTAATCCACGCCAGCAGACTTTGTTTGTGTAGCCACAACTACTAGTCTCCTAGTTTCGCAAGAGGTGTATTGAAAAATGGCAAATGATCAGCGCTACTACGATGTTATCGGATTTGGTGATGAAGTCGCTGGTGTGCTGGCTCTTGTCTGCGCGGCTAGAGAGTATCGCCGCCGGACGAAAAAGTATGCACGAGTCCTCCTCATGTCCAAAAGTAGCCTTGGTCAAGGTATCGGTGGTCATTTGGTCAGGGGGGGTCTTGCTTATTTAGATAGAGGCCAGATTGATCGTAACCTACGACTATCTCTAGGTCTCGATCCCTTTGGTGATCCACCTGCCATCTACAAAGAATTTTTACGGAAAGCGGGTGTAATCAGTATTGCCCTGGACCCCCGCAAGGCTGATGCAGCACTAAGACAAATGCTGCGCGAAGCAGGGATCGATCTCCTTAGCAACGTTGAGATTAACTCCGTCGTTAAAGAAGGTCAAAAGCTAGTCAGCTTGGTGACACCAATGGGAATCTATTCTGGCAAACACTTCATTGATTCGACTGTGAATGCTGAGTTGGCGCAGGCGGCTGGTGTTCGGAAACTCAAGGGGTTTGAGACATTTGGCCTCCCCGAATCGGAACTACCTGTAACACTGGTCTTTGAAACTCAGGGACTCAGTGTAAGAAGAGTCAAGGAGCTGGATTTTGCCTATCTCAAACGCTTTACCAATCTTGGCGATACAGAGGGTCAGAGGTTACTGCTACACGCCGCTGGTTTTGATATCAAGCTAGCAGAACAACTCAGGAACGATATGGTTGATTCTCAGGGCAATCTCAAAACGCTTTGGGCTGGTAGCGATTATATCGACATCCGCTCTCTTGCTCTATCCGCAAGCTACCACTCGTTCAGGGGGAAGAAGTTATCGTTTTCTCAAACAAATTTCATTTTCGACAAAGGGAACGTCGCCATACTTGCTGGCGATCGCCTTTCGTGGAATGCGGTTTTGTTTGGCGTCAATGGTAGTCAGGCAGAGGCTCTTGCCAGAGGTCGTGCTAAACCTACTCCTAAGATGCTAGAAGAGATAACTTTTGTCGAAAAGTGGCTGAAAAGTTTTGGGGCTACTTCTGTCACTCCTGCCTCTGAGCTTTACATCCGACACGCTGGCAACGTTACTGGTGTTGTAGAACCCCTCACTGGTTCAGCTATGCTCATGGGAGGCGTATCTCCCCGCGAAGCTTTGGGTACTTTTGCTTATCATTTTGATGTGCGCGGCGGCATTCCCGGTATTGGTACAAAGGCTAGTACTCTAGGCTTCTCAAGTGTCACTTTCCCAGCCCCTGTTTTCAACATTGGCATTCAGCACGCCCTAATTAAAGATGTTCCTAACCTTGCCGTTGTCAGTCCGGCTTCTGGATTTGAGGGTTATGCTTCTTCGGCTGGCAGAATTGTTGAATTCAATGTGGCGGTTGGTCAGGGAGTAGGCATCGCGGCGATTATTGCTCTTCTCAGTGGCAGGAATCTGGCTAATATATCCAACTTAGAGGTGAGAAAAGTCTTAGATGAAACGGGTCAATGCCCTCGCATCTTCGGTATTCCTCAAGCAGAAATAGCCTCTAGACTAGAGCAATTTGAGTCGCTTATCGCTTGATACTGCCTCTTATAAATTGCGCCTCTATTAGGGATTGAATAGTCCCTAAGCAAGTGCGTTGTTTAAGAAAAGAGCGGGTAGCAAATCAAGATTATCCATCCCGCTATGAAGAAGGCGGCAAATAGCCCTACCATAACTTCCAAAGACCAGCGTACGTTAAAGCTACCTAGAAGTGGGGTAGCCGAGAGCGCTAGCAGTACAAAAAAGACTATGAACAGTAAAAGCATCGTCTTATTACCCTTCAATAATTCGCACTTTCAAAAACTTTTCCCCAAGGACTTTAGAGTTTGCTCTTTGGCTAAATTGCAAGCTGAGTTTCTCAACCTTAATAGCGAACTGCGATGACCTACCTTCACCTTAGGGCTGATTTGGGCGGTGAGAAGTGAATGCTTTTGGGTTCGTTCGCTATCTTGCATACTTCTAGTCACACGCTTGGCAATGCTCTATCCAGAAGGATTAACATATGTTGAAAGAAATCCTCCGTATCCTCCTCGCCGTTTTCGTGATCACTGCTGGTATCCTTCACTTTGCAACTCCTGCGCCCTTTGTCCGAATCATGCCGTCCTATTTACCCTACCACTTAGAATTGGTCTACATTAGTGGCTGCTTTGAAATTCTGGGTGGGATTGGGCTGTTACTTCCTCCCGTTAGCCATGCGGCGGCTTGGGGGTTGATTGCGCTGTTCATTGCAGTTTTTCCAGCAAATATCAATATGGCAATCAATCACATTCATCTCGATGGGATTCCCGATTCCCCTTTTCTATACTGGGCACGGCTGCCTCTTCAGCTAGTATTAATTGCTTGGGCAAAGTGGTATACCGGAGAGTCAAAGAGTTTCAAAAAGAGCGAAAAGTGAAACCTGAATTAAGACTCTCTCACAGTTCTCTCATCCGGTATTTTTGAGCTTCCATCGTTAATGCAAAAACGACAACGTTAGCCTAAACTCTTTCTTGCCGATACCATGCATTTGACAATAGATTAAGAGCGCATGATGGTACGTTTTGCCAATTCAATTTCCTTCAAATTAATCGTCTTTGTCCCGCTCGCCCTCCATTACCGCACCGATCGCTTGTTCTAAGGTTTCTTTGCTTAACAAACCCGGAAAAATGCGATCGCCGAGCATGAATGTTGGCACTGAATTGATGCCGATCTGCTCTGTAGCGTATTCCAATGCCTGCTGGTGAACTGTTCTGTACTTTCGGGTTTCCAAAATTGCTTTGAACTCTGCTCCATTCAACCCAATTGCCTCAGCTAATTTCGTCAAAACGTCGATCTGTCCGATGTCCTGGTCTTCTTGAAAGAACGCCCGCAGTATGCGATCGTTATATTCATTCGCCAAGCCATGTTCTTTGGCATACTGATACCCCTCAAACGCCAGATGCGTATACGGTTGCGGCGAGATGCTTGGCAGCTTGATCTCGACACCCATTTTTCTAGCCAGTGGGTAGACCGATTGCCGCCAAACCGTTTGGAGATAATTGTCTTCCGGCTTGAGCGTCGGCTGTGGAGCGGGTCGAAGCTCGAAGGGCAACCACTCAACCTCAACAGCCTTGTCCTGAATCGCGGCGGCTAGTGGAAATTCGGCGAGAAAACAGTAGGGACAAACGTAATCAGAGAAGACTTTAATTTTGACAGTCATGGCATATTTCTCTCAACAAACTGCGAGAGAGCAACGGCAAATCAGAAACCCGCCAGGGACTTAAGTCCCTGGCTAATAGCCCAAGTCGTCTGAAGACGACTCAGATACTGATTTATAGTCCTCTGAAGAGGACTAGATTTTATGAGACAGGGGTTTCAACCCCTGGCGGAGTTTTAAAGTGTGGGTTTCAAGCCGCCTGACCTGGCTTGAGTACGATCTTGATGCAGTTATCCTTTTTATTCTTGAAAATTTCGTAGCCGTGTGGTGCTTGCTCTAGCGGCAGACGATGGGTAATCACAAACGATGGATCGATATCGCCATTCTGGACGCGATCAAGTAAGGTCTGCAAATACCGATGAACGTGGGTTTGTCCTGTTTTCATGGTTAAGCCTTTGTTCATGAAAGCACCCATCGGCATCTTGTCAACAAAGCCAGTGTAAACACCAGGAACCGACACAGTACCGCCTTTGCGACAAGCAACGATCGCCTGACGCAATACATTAGGGCGATCGGTCTCTAGACGTGCCGTCTGCTTCACTTTGTCATAGAAGCCTTCCAAGCCCATGCCGTGTGCTTCCATGCCCACCGCATCCATTACCGAGTCGGGACCACGCCCACCCGTCATCTCTTTCAGGGCGTCACCCACCTCGATTTCCTCAAAGTTGAGGATTTCTGCCCCACCGTCTTTCGCCATCTGGAGGCGTTCGGGAACGCGATCGATTGCAATGACACGCCCAGCACCTAGCATAAAGGCGCTTCTAATCGCAAATTGCCCAACCGGACCGCAACCCCAAATCGCTACAGTATCTCCAGGCTGAATGTCGCAGTTTTCCGCTGCCATATATCCGGTAGGGAAGATATCGGTCAGAAACACAACTTGTTCGTCTGTCAGTCCATCCGGAATCTTGAACAACCCGACATCGGCAAAAGGAACGCGCGCATATTCCGCCTGACCTCCCGCATAGCCCCCTGTCAGATGAGAGTAGCCGAAAAGACCTGATGGGGAATGACCCATCATCTGCTCCGCCATCCAAGCGTTAGGGTTAGAGTTATCGCACAGCGACCATAAATCCCGCTGGCAGAAGAAACACGATCCGCAGGAAATAGTAAAGGGAACAACTACGCGATCGCCCACCTTCACATTCTTGACAGC
>JALYGX010000586.1 GCA_030776905.1 Cyanobacteriota bacterium
AGGAGAGAATATACTCCTTCAAAAGCAGGAATTAGAGCAAGCTGAAGAAAGATTTCTAGAGATAGTTAATCGAGCGATCGCTGTCAACATGGAAGCGCTTGAGCGTGAAAATCAGACCGCCAATCGCAGTGCTACCTATTCTCTAATCATTAATCTGACCTGTATCACGGTAGTGATTGCTATAGCTATCATTTTTGGGGTTATTTTAGCAGAAAGAATAACTAAACCCATTAAAAAGCTTAAGGAAGCAGCCACTAAAATTGGAGAAGGAGACTTTGATATTCAAGTTGATATAAAAACCAAGGATGAATTAAAAATATTAGCCGATGCCTTCAATCATATGGCTAGGAAGCTTCAAGAAACAACTGTTTCTAAATCTTATCTCGATAATATTATTACATCCCTCAGCGATGCTCTAATTGTTCTCACTAAAAATAACACTATTGAAAGCTTTAATGAAGCCGCCTTATTTCTGTCAGGATATCTGCCTAATGAACTGAGAAATCAGCCATTAACTATCTTTTTTAAAGAGCATAACTTCTTGGCGGATTTAGAAGCCAATGGTTCAGATCAAAATGGTTTTTTGGGGCGACGAGAAACAACCTTCTTTTCCAAAGATGGTCGCCAGCTTCCCGTATCAGTTACCGCATCGGTCATGCACAATGCTGCAGGCAAGATTCAGGGAATCGTTTGTTTAGTACAGGACATATCGGCACGCAAACGGGCAGAGGAGGCGTTGCGCAGGCAAGCCCTGATGTTTGAAACCATTTATGACGGCATGATCCTCACCGATTTAGGTGGTCTCATCCTCGACTGGAACCCAGCCGCTGCCAGGATATTCGGCTATGAAAAAACCGAGGTATTGGGCAAAAGCTGCGGAATCGTGTATCAGCCAGAGCAGGCAATAGAGCTGACCCAGCAGATGATCTATGGCTTGATGAGCGAAGGGCGCTGGAGTAGCGAGATTAAATTTACTCGTAAAGATGGCACCGAGGGAGTCTGTGAAACAGTTGTCGTGCCGTTGCGGGATGAACGAGGTCAGCCGATAGCCGCGATTGGAGTCAACCGCGACATTACGGAGCGCAAGCAGTACGAAAATCAATTAGTCGAAGCACGGGAAGCTGCTGTAGAAGGCGCACGAGCCAAAGCCCAATTCTTAGCAAACATGAGCCATGAAATCCGCACTCCCATGAATGGAGTGCTGGGTATGAGCGAATTACTCTTAAGTACTGAACTCAATCCCCGACAACTCGACTTTGTGAAGACTCTGCAAGTGAGTGGTGAGCATTTGCTGAGGGTGATTAACGATATTCTCGACTTTTCCAAACTTGAAGCCGGGGAGATGCGGCTCGATAGTGATGAACTTGACTTAAACCGCTGCTTGGAAGAAGTGTTGGATTTATGCAGTCCCCAAGCGGATATTAAGGAGCTGGAACTGGCTCTTTTGGTAGATACTGAGGTGCCACGACAACTCTTGGGAGATGCGGGTCGCTTGCGGCAAATTCTTACCAATCTAGTGAGCAATTCGATTAAATTTACTGGCTCTGGGGAAGTCGTAATCCATGTGTCTGTCAACGAGGGTTCATCAGAGAGTAAGATTCAAAATGAAAAAACTGTAGAATTGCGATTTGCCGTCACAGATACGGGTATTGGCATTCTCCCAGAAGACAAGAAAAAGCTATTTCAAGCCTTCTCACAAGTAGACGCTTCTACGACTCGCAGATATGGTGGTACCGGCTTGGGTCTAGCTATCTGCAAGCAACTCGTGGAAATAATGGGAGGTGAGATTGGTGTAGAAAGCGATCCTGGGGTTGGCTCTACCTTCTGGTTCACGACGACCTTTAGCAAGGTGACGGCTGACTCTACCAAAGAACCTGAGCCAGTTTCTAGCAATATGCCTGCGTCCCCTGAAGTCCTCACCGGGAAGAGAGTGTTGGTGGTGGACGACCGTCCTATCAATCGCCAGATTGTGCAGCACCAGTTGAGTGCCAAGGGGATGGAAGTGGATGAAGCGGATAATGGCATTATTGCGCTCAACGCCATGCAAGCAGCGGCTGAAGCAGGAAAACCCTACGATGTGGCACTGCTTGACATGAAAATGCCCAAAATAGACGGCTCCACTCTCGGACGGTTGATTTTGTCTGAACCGGATTGGGCGCAGACGAAATTAGTGATGATGACCTCCATGCACGCCGGAGATTCTGCTCAACCTCTGCTTAAAAGCGGGTTTTCTGACTATTTAGTCAAGCCGGTAAAAGAATCTCATCTGGTGCAGTCACTGATTAAGGTATTGGCTCCTGAGATCCCGTCGTCACCTATTAGTATTCAGCCTTCTGGGAAAGAAGCAGGGAACTCTTCTCTTGGACAAGGGATAAGTCTAAAAATTCTATTAGTGGAAGATACCCCCATCAACCTGAAATTAGTGCGGCATCAGGTGCAACTTCTAGGACATCAGTCAGATTCAGCGGAGAATGGTCAAGAAGCTCTTGACAAATTAGCCCAGAATCACTATGACATCGTGCTGATGGATTGTCAGATGCCCGTAATGGACGGTTATCATGCGACGCGAGCATTGCGTGAACGAGAAGGTGCAGACCGTCATACCGTGGTGGTAGGGATGACGGCTTATGCGATGCAAGGCGATCGCGAAAAATGTCTGGCGGCTGGCATGGATGACTACCTCAGCAAACCCGTGATGGTGAAAAATTTGGCACCCGTGCTGGAGCGATGGTCAACTGTCGTTAAGGGGAACTTGCAAGCAGAAACAAGCCAGTCTGAAAGTTCAAGCCGTATCGATATCGATCCTGGCGTAGATGTAATCGATTGGGTGCGCCTGAAGGAAATCTCTGAGGGAGATTCTGCATTTCAACTGGAACTGGTGCAAGAATTTGTCAAAGAGGGGGTAACCTTTATCGCCCAAGCCAAACAAGCCCTAGTCAATGAAGACTGGAATACCCTCGCTAACAAAGCTCACCAAATCAAGGGTGCAAGTTCCTCGATCGCGGTGCAAGCGATGCCAGAGGTAGCTCGTCAACTCCGTCATGAGGCTCTAGTCAACAATCAGGAGAGTGCAGGGAAGTTAATCACCCAGTTAGAGCAAATCCTAGAGCGGCTCCTAGGACATATCGAGGTGAATCCGACCTTAGGAAATGATTCGCGATCGCCTAAACAACTGGCAATTGAGGAAGCATTGCCCGTCATCACCAAGCCGTTTTTAGAGCAAGAAGAAGGGAACCTCAATCGAGAACAAGGGACAAGCCTAAAAATTCTGTTAGTAGAAGATACTCCGATCAACCTAAAGTTAGTGCAGCATCAGGTACGCCTCTTAGGTCACCAGTGGGAGGCAACGGAGAATGGTCAACAAGCTATTGAAAAATTAGCCGAGAACAACTACGACATCGTGCTGATGGATTGCCAGATGCCTGTGATGGACGGCTACCAGGCAACACAGCTTTTGCGCCGACGAGAAAGTACAACAGGTCATCATACTGTGGTGATTGGGATGACAGCTTTTGCGATGCCAGGCGATCGCGAAAAGTGTCTGGAGGCTGGGATGGATGACTACCTCAGCAAACCTGTGATGGTGAAAGATTTGAAAGTCATGCTAGAGCGATGGGCCGCTGTAATTAAAGAGGATTCGCACCACCAAAAGAGTAACTCTGAACGCCAAATTAGCATCGATCCAACCTTAGCTCCGGTGGATTGGGTTCGCCTCAAGGAGATTTCTGCGGGAGAGCCTGCCTTTCAACTAGAACTGGTACAAGGATTTATCAATGACGGGGCAACCTTCATCGCCCAGGCTAAGGAAGCTCTGGTAGCAAAAGAGTGGGTGATTTTAGCTAACAAAGCGCACCAGATCAAAGGCGCAAGTGCCTCAGTCGCTGTGCAATCGATGTCAGAAGTAGCGGCTAACTTACACGAGCGGGTAAAAGGCGACAATCTGGAAGGTATCTCGGACTTAGTTGCCCAGTTAGAACAAATTTTAGAGCGACTCAAAGGGCATATTGACATTAATTCAACTTCAGATGAGGACTCCCTATCAACCAAGATGCTGAGTGATGAGGAACCGTCGCCAGTCGTCAGCGTTCAGCCTTTAGGGAAAGAAGGGGCAACCTCTGCTCAAGAACAAGAGCAAAGCCTGAAACTTCTGTTAGTGGAAGATACTCCCATTAACTTGAAATTAGTGCAGCATCAGGTACGCTTGCTCGGCTACCAGTGGGATTGTGCGGAGAATGGTCGCCAAGCCATTGAAAAATTAGCCGAGAACGACTACGACATCGTGTTGATGGATTGCCAGATGCCCGTGATGGACGGCTATCAGGCAACACGAGCTTTGCGCGAACGAGAAGGTGCAAACCGTCATATTGTGGTGATTGGGATGACTGCCTATGCGATGCCAGGCGATCGCGAAAAATGTATAGAGGCTGGCATGGACGACTACCTCAGCAAACCCGTGATGATTAAAGACTTAAAAGTCATGCTGGAGCGATGGTCATTCGTCGTCAAGGGAAACTCGCACCAACGAAGGAACAAGTCTGAAAGCCAAATTAGTATCGATCCTGCCTCAGATCCAGTGGATTGGACTTACTTGCAGGAAATCTCTATGGCAGACCTTGCTTTTCAACTAGAACTGGTGAAAGGATTTGTCAACGATGGGCAAGGCTTCCTAGCTGATGCCAAGCAAGCACTGGCAGCTAAAGATTGGGTAACCCTCGCTAACAAAGCGCACCAAATCAAAGGTGCAAGTGCCTCGGTAGCGGTGCAATCCATGTCAGAAATGGCAGTTAATCTACACCATGTGGTAGAAGCCAACAATCTAGAAGGTGCTTCTGAGTTAGTGACTCAGTTAGAGCAAATCTTAAAGCGGATCGAAGCCTCGGTAAATAGGAAAGAGTTGGCAATATCAGGCAAAAGCTGACTGAATTGCCACTAACGATGTGCAGTGGATTTTGCAGATTTAGTAATTGGCGCTAACATCTGTGCGTCTTGTTGTGCAGGCACAGCCTCTCGCCATGCTTTGATGCCTCCTTTGAGAACAACTAAATTCAGCCCTGTATTTTTCAATTGTTTGTAAGCTTTGACCGATCGCATACCGGCTGTACAATACAGCACGAGTGTTGGCTGAGGTTGATTAGACTTGGCACTTGATTGAGCGATCGCACGAATTCGCTTTACCCCGAACTCATCCTCAATATCAGTGAGAGGTACGAGTAAACTTTGAGCGATGTGATCTTCAGCGTATTCTTCAGGCGATCGCACATCAATGAAAATCACAGGCTGCAACTTGCCCTGCTGTAACTCGGCAACTGTTACTTTTTTGGCATTTAGACTGGCGATAAAGGTTGGGACATCCATCCCATTAACTACCGCCCCAACACTGACAGCACTAACACCAAGAAAGCTAAGGCACAGAATCACTGGTATTGGACGCAAATAACGAACAATACCCTTTGAAAAAATAGGTTTCATTTGTAGCGACTAGTTAAATCTTTCGTATCAGAACCGCAAGTAGGAACACCTTTCTGAAGGGTTGGAGCAGTTGGTCGAGTATTACCGGGGGAAGTCGCCTCACAGACGATGCCTACAGTTGTCATTTCCTTCTTATCTGCTTTGGGAGCAAGATTAGTAGCGGGTACTACGA
>JALYGX010000587.1 GCA_030776905.1 Cyanobacteriota bacterium
ATTTCTTTGTAGCTAGATAGGTTGAAATCCTCTGCCTCAACTATCTTGGTGTACGACAATTGATAAAGCATAGCCGCAAAGCGAGTCAACGGTGAATGGTGGCGATCGCGACCCAACCACGTTAAACCCCAGACTACGTTCTCTGCTAAATAGTTGAGACCCTCGCTGGTGCAATCCACCTTCTGATTCGCCAGTTCTCCTAATAACACCTGCTTAGTGGTCGGCAATAGCTGCCAATCGCGTTGGCTTATCGGCGCGACAACATAAGTGTTTAAATCCTCAGAAGTCAGCAAGTGATAGAGAAAGTGTAGCGGTGCAGTCACGGAGTGCAGATAGTGATGTAAGGCTCGCTGTGCCCAAACCCGCTGAAAAGGGTTACGGACGACATCTGCCACGCGCTGTAACCCCTCCCGTTCCGACGCCCGCAGGTGTGCCTGTAGAAGTGCCGTCGTTCCCGGTACGGGTAAGACGAGCAACTCATCCCACACCGCAGGATGCCATTTTCCGCGAAACCGACTCAAGAGGGCTAAAACCAATTGAACTGGGTAAAAAGGCAGACGGAAAGCACCAAAGGCAACCAATAGGTTGAAGGTAATGCTAACGGTCTCAAAGGCACGGATACCAGGTCGCAAACGACCCTTAAGGGTGATACCTGGTGCGATGAGGCAGGAAACGATAAGACCGAGGGCAGCACCGAGGAGCAAAATGAAGACAATACTTCCCAAAACACCCAAGGCTGTGCGGCTGGAAAGCCCGAAGGTCACACTAATGATGATGCCCAGCAGGATACCGAAGAGGATGGTGAGGACGGTAGCCGCATTATCCAGTTTGTACTGCTGGTTGAGTATGGGGTCGGCTGCAATGCGAGCCGTTACAACAAAGGCTACGCAAAATATCAGGCTGCTCATCACCCCAGGGATGAAGCTGGAAACAATAGTACCTGGAACCCCGAACGCCATGACCCCGCTAGCTAAAAGGATTGCTACACTAATTGCCCCAGTCAGGACGGCTACAGGTAACACCGTGCCCAAGCCAATGTTTAACCCAACCGCTTGGGCAACAACTCCGCGCATGGGTAGTTCCGTACCGCGCTTCAAGCTCCAAAGTTTGGGATAGCCTTGGAAGGACGCAGAAATAATGCGGGGTGTTTTTGGCGTTATTGCCATCGCTGTTACCCACGCATGATGACCGCTCAGGGTATGTACGGCTTTAAACTGCTGTAAATCCCAGACTTTCAACGTTTGGTCAGAGGACGCGGAAACAGCTTGCCGTCCATCTGGAGCGATCGCTACGCTTGTCACCCAACCGTTATGACCTGTAAGAGTACCTAATGCTGTTCCTTGCTGCAAGTCCCACACTTTTAGAGTTTGGTCAGTGGCAGCAGAGACGGCCTGCTGTCCGTCTGGGGATACGGCAACACCTGTTACCCAACCGCTATGACCTGTAAGGGTGTAGAGTTCTTTCCCCTGCTCTAAGTCCCAAACCTTCAAGGTTTTGTCAGCCGAAGCGGAAACCGCCTGCCCTCCATCTGGCGTCAGCGCGACGCTGGTTACCCCACTGCTATGACCTGTCAGGGTGTAGAGTTCTTTGCCCTGGTCTAAGTCCCAAACTTTCAAGGTTTTGTCAGCCGAAGCGGAAACAGCTCGCTGTCCGTCACTCGTCAGCGCTAGTGCCGAGATCACATCACTATGACCGCTCAGGGTTTGTAGTAGTTTTCCTGTCTTTATATCCCAAATTTTTAAGGTTTTGTCAGCCGAAGCCGAGACTGCCCTTTGTCCATCTGGGGTAACGACAACACTGGTAACCCATTCCCGATGACCGTTGAGGGTGTGCAGTAGAGTACCCCGCCTGATGTCCCATATTTTCAACGTGCGATCGCGCGAGGCAGAAACGGCTCGCTTGCCATCAGGTGTTAGGGCTACAGCCGTCACCCCATAATAATGCCCCCTGAGTACATGCATTTGAGTGCCCCACCGCAGATTCCAAACTTTCACGCTGCTGTCCGGTGAGACAACATTCACGGTCAAGTCGCGAGTGGCTGTGGCGGAAACGGCGGTTTGCCCATTTTGTGTTATGGCGATCGCATTCACCCAAGTGGGATTGGCTTGGAAAACAAGTATGCTGTACAAAAAAACGACTAACCCAAGCAGCAGTGAAAGTAAGGCGAGCGCGATCGGCAGCATCAAATACACATTACGATAGGCTCGAACTCGCCACGTCCTCAAAAATCTCTGGAAACCTCTCAAGCGATCGAGGTCGGGAGCAGCAGCGTTGAGGTAGCAATGAAACGCCGTAGGTCGAAAGTAGACCCAGTAGGCGAGCAGCCAATAGTGACGCAACTTCAACGGACTCAAGACTTCTGGGACTTCGCCACGGTAGATGGGAAAATTTGGCATGACCAAGGGCAAGGCGTGAAGATTAAATCAGACTAGGGTATCCAAGAGCAATTATCAGCGTCAAACTCAGAAATCTACCCAATAAATCGCTCCTCTAAAGCTTTAAACTAAAGGGTGCATTATGGTTTGGAGATAATCTAGTTAAGCTGTGCGGAAAATTGTCATTGCTGGTAACTGGAAGATGTACAAAACTCAAGCGGAAGCCTCTGAGTTTTTGCAAAAATTTATGCCCGAGCTGGAAAACACCCCTGAAGAACGGGAGGTACTGCTGTGCGCTCCGTTTACAGCCTTGGGAACTATATCCAAAAGTCTGCATGGTGGTCGCGTGCAGCTAGGGGCACAAAACGTTCACTGGGAAGATGAAGGAGCCTACACTGGCGAAATTGCGGGTGCCATGTTGACTGAAATTGGAGTGCGCTACGTCATTGTTGGTCACAGCGAACGCCGTCAATACTTTGGGGAAACGGATGAAACGGTTAATAAGCGCCTCCTTGCGGCTCAACGTCATGGTTTGATCCCAATTTTGTGTGTGGGGGAAACCAAGCAACAACGGGATGCTGGTGAAACCGAGTTGCTCATTACGACCCAGTTAAAAAAAGACCTAGTAGATGTTGACCAGCAGAATCTCATTATCGCCTACGAACCGATTTGGGCAATTGGTACGGGCGACACTTGTGAGGCATTAGAAGCTAATCGGGTGATTGGTTTAATTCGGAGTCAACTCAACGTCTCTAGTGTGCCAATTCAATATGGAGGCTCGGTCAAGCCTAACAATATTGATGAAATTATGGCTCAACCCGAAATTAATGGGGCACTGGTGGGAGGAGCAAGCTTAGATCCGGCTGGCTTTGCACGGATTGTTAATTACCAATAGTTATTGGTCATTGGTTACTGGTTATTAGTCTTTAAGGCAATTCAGTTGATTGACAAACAACAAATGACAAATAACACACAACCAATAACAATCCGGGAACATTCTTTCAACTGGGGAGAGCGAACTTATCTAATGGGCGTCTTGAACGTGACGCCAGATAGCTTTAGTGATGGTGGTGAATTTAATGCCCCTGCTACTGCCTTGGCGCAAGCCCAACGTCTGGTAGAGGCGGGTGCAGATATCATTGATGTTGGCGGTCAATCAACTCGACCGAATGCCGAACAAGTTTCTGAAGACGAAGAACTGAATCGAGTGCTGCCAGTCGTGAACCAACTGCGTTCAGTGCTGTCAGTACCGATTTCCGTTGATACGACTCGCGCCGTTGTGGCACAAAAAGCGGTTGAAGCGGGTGCGGATATGGTGAATGATATTTCCGGCGGCACGTTTGACCCGGATATGTTGCCAGTTGTTGCTCAACTGAGTGTCCCCCTTGTGTTGATGCACATCCGGGGAACGCCCCAAACGATGCAACAACTCACGAAATATCAAGACTTGATTGGCGAAATCTATGAATTTTTGGAAAGTCGAATGGCGGCGGCTACTTCGGCGGGAATTAAGCGATCGCACTTAATTATCGACCCAGGCATCGGCTTTGCCAAAACAGCGGAACAAAATTGGGAAATCCTGCAACAACTGCCTAGATTTCGTTCCTTAGGAGTCCCGATTTTAGTGGGACCCTCTCGGAAAAGTTTCATCGGTCGCCTACTGGATCGACCTAATCCCAAGGATAGAATTTGGGGAACGGCGGCTGCCTGTTGTGGTGCGATAGCGGGTTCGGCAGACATTCTCCGAGTTCACGATGTCTCAGAAATGCGCGATGTCTGCCGCGTTGCCGACACTATTTGGAGGGGCTAATAATTGACCTACGAAAAAGACATAACGCAGTTGGAAAAAACTGTTTGCGTCTACGCCATCCATAAATCATGAATAGTGAACTGCTTCAACAAGTCCGGGTTTTAGACCCTGTTTCTGGAACTGACCAACTGGCTGATGTTCTAATTGCAGACGGTTTCATCAAGGCAGTTGAATCTAAAATTTCTGACGTACCCGCCGATACATCAGTGCGGGATTGCCAAGGACTAATTTTAGGACCAGGGCTGGTAGACCTCTACAGTCACTCTGGGGAACCCGGATTTGAAGAGCGAGAAACCTGGTCCTCATTACTGGATGCAGCAGCCACGGGTGGCTTTACGCGGTTGACAATTTTGCCGGATACTGCGCCCCCCATAGATAGTCCCTCTGGAATCGCCCGCTTGCGTCAGCAGGAACGTAGAAGTACAGACCCCTTAGCCCCTACACCTCAAATATGTTGCTGGGGGGCTTTAACTCTAGGCGTTGAGGGACAGCAAATGACGGAACTCGCCGAGTTAGCTGCAGCAGGGGTGATAGGGTTTGCGGATGGGCGTCCGCTGTCGAATCTGGCGCTAGTGCGGCGGTTGTTGGAATATCTACAACCGTTGGGTAAACCCGTGGCACTCGTACCGTCTGACCGTCATCTGATGGGTAATGGAGTGATGCGAGAAGGTGCGAACTCGATTCGTTTTGGGTTAGCAGGAAGTCCCGCGATCGCAGAATCTGCTGCCTTAGCTGCCCTTTTGGAAGTAGTAGCCGCGGTTGGCACCCCTGTACATTTGATGCGCATCTCCACCCGTCGCGGTGTCGAGTCGATCCAGCAAGCCAAGGCACGGGGATTGCCAATCACAGCGAGTACCACTTGGATGCACCTGCTGCTGGACACTGAAGATTTGGGCAGCTACGATCCAAATTTGCGCTTGGAACCCCCCTTAGGAAATCCTGACGATCGGGCGGCACTGATTCGGGGTGTGCGGGAGGGAATTTTGGATGCGATCGCTATCGACCATACCCCCTACACTTACGAAGAAAAAACTGTTGCCTTTGCCGAAGCCCCAACGGGTGCGATCGGCTTCGAGTTAGCCTTGCCCCTCCTCTGGCACACCCTAGTAGAAACAGGCGATTGGTCAGCTTTGGAGCTGTGGCAATGCCTTAGCACAAGTCCAGCCATTTGTCTACAGCAAGACCCAAGCGCGATCGCTCTAGAGCAACCCGCTGAATTAGTTCTCTTCAATCCTCACGAGACATGGAAAGTTAACAGACAGGCCCTCAAATCTCGCTCTACCAACACCCCCTGGATAGAGCAAAACATCGCAGGTCGTGTCGTGCAAACCTGGTGTCCGAGGAAGAAAGTGGGAACTTCGGACTAGGGATGGGGAAGACAACAGAGAGAGACACACTCTGGGAAAGGATTATTGGCTTCGTTGTCCAATTCCCCATTCCCCATTGTCCATTTCTTACTCCTTCTTTAAGGAAGCCGGATATTGCGGGATTGGGTCTATTTCACCAACTCGATTTAAAGGCCAGAATCGTACCACAGCCCGACCAATAATGCGATCGCGAGGGACAAAGCCCCAGTAGTGAGAGTCATAGCTATTGTTGCGGTTATCACCCAGTACGAGATATTGGTTGAGTGGTACTCTCACCGGACCAAAGTCATAGTTCGGCTTCTCTTCTATATAATTTTCCTTCAGAGGTTGATCGTTGACATAAACGCGCCCTCCTTTCACTTCCACCTTATCGCCAGGGAGACCAATCAAGCGCTTGATGAAGGCATCCTTGAATTTTTGCGCCTTCAGGGCGTCAGTGGGGGAAAATACAACAATGTCTCCCCGGTCTGGGTTTCGGAAGTTGTAACTGATTTTGTCAATAATCAGGCGGTCATTAATCTGGAGTGTTGGCAGCATCGATCCCGAAGGGATGTAACGCGCCTCCGCCACAAAGTTACGAATACCCAGAGCGAGAATAGCACTCAAGGCAATGGTCTTGAGTCCTTCTATCCAAGGATTTTCAACTTTTTGTAGGGGCTGTTTTTCAGGCTCTTGATCCTGCGCACGAGTCATAGCCGTTCAATCACCATAAAGTCACGAGTTTGAGCCAAAGGAAAAAGCCGATTAGTGGCTAATTCCATCAAATGTAGATGTAAATGAATGGGTTCCTATATTTAACTGTACAAATTTAGATATGACTAATGAAGCCCCGTCGAATTTTAACATCCTCTTATGTCCTCTAACTTGTGCCTGTTCATCCGCCATGCTCGCATTCTCTTGCCCACTGGAGAGTTTTTCATAGGAGATATCGAGACTCGCGCTGGAGAAATTGTTCAGGTTGCGCCAGAAATTCCAGCCTCGAATGCGACTTCGGTAGCTAGGGAGATAGACGCGACCGGGTTGACTTTGTTGCCAGGGGTCATCGATCCACAGGTACATTTTCGGGAACCAGGACTGGAACATAAAGAAGACCTGTTTACTGCCAGTTGTGCTTGTGCTAGAGGCGGAGTAACGTCGTTTCTTGAGATGCCCAATACGCGCCCTCTAACGACCACATAAGCCGCACTGGATGACAAGTTGCAGCGGGCAGCCGATAAGTGTTTAGTCAACTATGGCTTTTTTATCGGCGCAACGCCAGAAAATTTACCAGACCTCGTTGATGCCCACCCCACTTGTGGGATTAAGATTTTTATGGGTTCGATGCACGGGCAGCTCTTAGTTGATGAGGAAGCAGTGCTAGATCCAATTTTTGCCAAGGGGACGCGCCTAATTGCCGTTCACGCTGAAGACCAAGCCCGGATTAATCAACGACGCAAGGAATTTGCTGGAATAACTGACCCAGCGATTCACTCGAAAATTCAGGACAATCAAGCTGCCCTCAACGCCACTCAGTTAGCGCTGAAACTCTCTAAAAAATATCAGCGACGGCTGCATATTCTTCACCTCTCCACCGCTGAAGAAGCCGAGTTACTCAGGCAGGATAAACCAAGTTGGGTGACGGCGGAAGTAACGCCTCAGCACTTATTACTGAATACCAGCGCCTATGAAAAGATTGGCACACTGGCACAGATGAATCCGCCTTTGCGATCGCCTCACGATAATGAAGTCCTCTGGCAAGCCCTTCTCGATGGTGTGATTGATTTTATCGCTACTGACCACGCTCCTCATACCTTAGAAGAAAAAGCCAAAGGTTATCCCAACACGCCTTCCGGAATGCCTGGGGTAGAAACATCTTTGCCTCTGATGCTGACTCAGGCAAGGGAAGGGCATTGTAGTGTGGCGCAGGTGGCTAACTGGATGTCTACGGCAGTTGCTAAGGCGTATGGGATTCCGAAAAAAGGAGCGATCGCTCCTGGCTATGACGCGGATTTAGTACTTGTAGACTTGGATAACTACCATCCTGTCTTACGGGAAGAAGTCTTAACCAAATGCGGCTGGAGTCCCTTTGAAGGCTGGAACCTCACAGGATGGCCTGTATACACAATTGTTGGCGGTCAGGTTGTTTATGAAAAAGGGAAATTGAACACAGACGTGCGAGGCGAAGCGTTGACATTTGATGCTTGACCTTGGGGCAATTCACTTCGTGGTAGTTGAACTTGTAGGTTGGGTTGAGTCCAAGCGAACCTTAATCAGAACTGGGAAGTTTTTTCCTCCCCAGTTCGATTGATGGATTAGATAGTAACGAAATTAGCTGTGGTGATATTGAGGGCATTGACGCCATTCAGAATCCCTAGTAACTCATTGCTACTGGTGAGACTGATTAGGGTATTTGCTGCATTGGCATCGGTTCCTTGAGCGATTGTCAGTTGCCCAAAGGATAGAGTATCGGACAATGCCAACAGATCTTCACCATCTTTAAAGTCAGTGATGGTATCGCTACCCGTACCTACTGCCAAGACAAAGCGATCGCTACCCTGGCAGCCAGTTAGAGTGTCCTTACCTTGACCACCATTGAGCAGGTCATCACCATTGCCACCAACCAAGATGTCGTTGCTAACCTGCCCCAGTAGGATGTCATCGCCATTGCCACCGTTGAGGGTGTCTTTGCCATAGCCCCCGCTAAGGGTATCGTTGCCATAGCCCCCGTTGAGTTCATCTCTACCAAGCGTGCCGTTCAGGGCGTCTGTGCCATTGCAACCGTTGATTACGGTAACGGAACTAGACAAAGTGAAACGGGATACGAGGGGGTCATGGTCGCTCACTTGGTCGGCAAATTCCGAGTTGACGTGTACTACTTCCACTTGGGCAGCCGCGTTATTTAAAAGATTGTCGCTCACCAAAATGTGGTCGAGAGCTTGAGCATTCCCCTGAAAGTTGTAGGTGTACTGTTCGTTAAGTGGCAAGGTGTCAATCAGGTTGGTCAGTACGCCGCCTTTGAGGGTTTCAAGGGGGTTAGAGAACTGGAAGTCATTCAAATCTCCCGCAACAACAATATTGGCGTTGGGATTGACTTCCAGAAGGCTGTCAACGAAATTGTTGACAATTTGAGCCTGTTGCAGTCGTTGCGCCTCACTGCTGAGAATCGGCGGTTGGTTTTGTCCGAATAGCGGTTGGTCGCCACCTTTGGAGTTGAAGTGGTTGCCGATGACGAATACTTGGTTGCCGTTGAACAGGAACTCACCGACTAGGGG
>JALYGX010000588.1 GCA_030776905.1 Cyanobacteriota bacterium
GCTTTGCCGATGGTCAGAACATCATCCAATAACTGAGTCATATGTTTGACAGCACTGACAATGCGTCCGAAGTGATTCTGTTTTCTCTCCTCAGTCCATCCGTGGTGATATTGTTTGAGTAATTCAGCAGACGATTGAATGATCGTCAACGGGGTGCGGAACTCGTGGGAAACCAAGGAGACAACGTCTGAGCGAAGCTTGCTGAGTTCTCTTTCCTTTTCCAACGCCATGCCAATGTCAGCTTCAGCCTGCTTGAGTTTTGTGATGTCCCGTCCCACTGCCTGACACTCAATAAAGTTCCCATGCTCGTCAAACACGGCTCTGTCAGACCATTGCTGCCAACGAATCTCTCCGGAAGGTAGGATGATTCGATGTTCGTAGGTGTTAATGGGGTGTCCTTGAGAAAGAGAACGAAAGTTCTGGCTGATCAATTCTCGGTCTTGGGAGGGCATTGTTGGCAGAAATTTTTGCCCGATTAGATCAGAGCGCTCCTTATTGAAATAGCGGCAGTAGGCATCGTTGGCAAACGTCAGGGTTCCGTCAGGCTTGAAGCGACAGATCAGTTCGGTTTGGTCTTCAACAATAGCGCGGTAGCGTGCCTCGCTCTGCCGTAGTGCCTCTTCTACCTGCTTGCGCTCGGCTAATTCAGTTTGTAGCTGCTGATGTAATTCCGCTTGATAAATAGCGATCGCACAGTGGTCAGCGATCGCCTGCACAAATTCTACATTGGCAGCCGTCCATCCCCAGAAGCACTCCTCCATAAGAGGTTCTAGCTGCTGTGCCGCCGCTGAAGTTGGCGCTTCCGGCAGACGAGAGCTTTCTCGTAATGGCTCATTCTCACTCGGTAGGCTACGCTTCAATGACGTTCCTAACGTTACCCCTGCACTAACGCGATCGCCTTGCACCAAGGTAATCCCACCAATGTACGCATTCTGGTACATCAACGGCACAATAAGCAGGGCACAAATGCTGTTCTTTTGCGCTTCTAAGAGAATTTCCGGTGGCAGGGTTTCGTCAAGCCGGGAAAGAACTACCGACTCACCTACAGAGAGGCGTTTGTGGTAATGGCGGTAGAAAGAACAGTAGCTGCCGATTAAGCTTTCGCCCTTGTCTGTGACCTCTGAGTCATAACGAACCGCCATTTGATTGTGAGAGTCAGGTCGGAAAATCAGACAACGATTAACCTTGAGTGCGACCTGTAACTGATGGATCGTCGTTTGTAAAATCTCATCTAATACCAGCGTGCCGCGCATTGCCTGTATGATTTTGTTGAGCAATGCCTGCCTGGATAATTGTTGCCGAGCCAGAATCAGTTCCTCTCCTAACTTGGCTATGTTCTGTTGCTCGCTATTTTCTAGTGAGGGGTTGCCGTACGGCTTATTATCACTTAGCATAGGTTCCTGCTAGGTTCCCCGTCGGGCAACTTTCTGTTGAACTCATACCATTTTCCCTGTCAAGCACTACCCAGCCGTCCGTGCTTCTTTCCTCTTCCCGACTGCGATGTGTAGAGCTACTAACGAAACTCGACATAACACTTGTTTGACTGTAACACCATATAACGGGCTTTTTGTGAAAAAAATTTAAATTCTTTTTATATTGTTTGCCTAGAAAGTTGCTACCAATACGGCTTAGTAACGCCTCTTTTGGAACTAAACGTCCTTGGGAATCCAACTGAGAATTCCGGCATCAGCATCTAGCTGAACTAGCTGTCCTACAGGAAGGGCGGCATTAACACCATCGTGACCGAAGGGCAGATCGGAAACAATGGGGATGCCCAAGTCGCTCAAGCGATCGCGCAATACTTCTTCTACACTCCAGCTTGGAACATCTTGAGGCGGATAACAGCGGCTGAAACGCCCTAACGCAATACCTCTAACCCTTTGAAAGACACCACTCATGCGCCACTGAGTCAACATCCGGTCGATGCGGTAGGGAGCCTCTGTGACATCTTCTAGGGCAAGAATAACGCCATCAAGTTGAGGTTGTACACTCGTCCCTAGCAAATGAGTTGCAACGGTGAGATTGGCGGGTATCAGTATGCCAGTCACTTTTCCACCACCCCAGCTAACGCCAGTCAGAGGAGCCGGGGGCCGTCCTTCTACGCAGTCTAACAATCGCTCAACAGACCACTCAGGTTCAGCGGCAAAAGTCGTCAGCACTGGTCCATGAATCCCAGAGATGCCTGACTGACATAGACTCCACAGCAAACTGGTGATGTCAGAAAAGCCAATCAGCCATTTGGAAGTAGATTCAGGAATTGATTTTTGGCTAGCGGTAGATTGTTTTCCGGGTAACCACGTCCAGTCTTCTAGAAGTCGAGCGCTGCCATAGCCGCCTCTAGCACAGAGAATACCCTTGCATTCTGGGTCTTTCCAAGCTTCTGCCAACTGGTGGCGTCGCTCAATGTCTGTACCAGCAAGGTAACCTTCCCTGGCATCCCAATTAATTGGTAGTTCGACTCTGTAACCCTTGCCTCGCCAAATCTCTATACCCTTTTGAAAAGCCTCAAACTCCCGCAAAGCTCCACTAGGAGCAACAACGCGCAGTAAATCTCCTGGTTTTAGGGGTGGTGGTAGCTGGCAATGCAAGTCATTGGTCATTGGTCATTGATTATTAGTCATCGGTTGTTAATTATTAGCTGTAAGCAACCCCGGTTTAAAACACGGGGCTTCAGCCCGGATCAGATTAATCTAAACAAGGACAATTGCTCCTTCTAAAAGACAAACCATCCCTGGACTTTCAGGCGCACTTACAGACGCCCCAAGATCAGCAATATTAATCGCTGCGTTGATATCAGCATCATGTTCCAAGCCACAATGCCCACACTTAAACGTCTTCCCATTCCGATACGACTTCCCTTTTTCGGGGTGGATGTGTCGGCATCTGGAGCAAGTTTGACTGGTATATGCAGGCGGAACAAACACAACTGGCACTCCGGCAATGGCGGCTTTGTAGTTCACAAACATCCTGAGCTGATAAAACGTCCAGTTATTTGTTCTACGTCGTTCGGTTTTGCTGCGCGACTTTTGGTTAAAGCTATCGCGAATTCCAGTCAAGTCCTCAAATGCCAATGCCGCACCTTGCCCTTTTGCGTCAGTTACCAGTTGTTTGCTGATATTGTGGTTCACCCATTCCTGAAACCGACGTTCTCTCCCAGAAAGCCTTCTCATAAACCTTCGAGAGTTACGAGTGCGTTTGGATTGAACGTTAGCTCTGACTCTACTAAATCTGTCCCTGACAGACTGAATTTGACTCCCATCCCAGGATTTTCCCGTAGAAGTAGTGGCAGTGTCGCGGCGTCCGAGATCAACCCCAATCACCTTAGGTGTTTTGCCTGTAGGTGGGGTGTCTATCTCAACTACAAAGTTGATGTAGTAGTCGCCTTGGCGAGACTTCTTAAGTGTTGCACTAGTCAGAGTTTGACCTCTAAGCAGAGCAATTTGATACCCACCGATGGACAGCTTGAAGTCAACCCGCCCACACTTCAAGGTCACTCCTACAACTTGCTCGGATTCCGCATATTTAAAAGTGCGAACATCCAAACTGATGGAAGTGGGTCTGAACTTGTGGATTTGTTTAACGGCTTTGGCGTTACCAATAACGCGGCGAATTGCTTGGCAGACGTGATTGGCTTTCAGTCCTGTAGCCTCCCGAACAGGTTTATAAACCTTGTGGTGAAGCTTGGTTGTATTCCAGCAGTTTTCACGCTTTGCTACTTCCAATATCTGATTGCAAGCATCAGCAAAACCCCGCAAAGTTTCATCGATTTTCGGTCGAAACTCTACAGGGACTATAAGCTTGCATTTAACAGACAAGGCTTGAGTCATAAGCTTATTATAACTCATCTGATCGGGAGGCGGTTTTAACCGCTACATCGTGTTCCTCCCAGCTCTAAAGAGACTGGGTTTCCCACCGCAAGAATTTTATGAGGGAATAACTAACAACCAATAACAAATTAGCTCAACCTTGCCGTACATTCGAGCAGCAGCTTTTGATTGGCTAAAGCATAAGGTTGAATTTCCAGAGCCTTGCGAAAGGCATATATCGCAGCGCTGTAATCTCCTAACGCAGCATTG
>JALYGX010000589.1 GCA_030776905.1 Cyanobacteriota bacterium
GCCTCTGCTGAATCTAACTGCAAAACACTAGAAGCGATCGCCTCCGCTTCCCTCATCGTTAAGGTTGCAATAGTTGCCTTGATAGTAGGAATCGCGGGTGAATTCATACTCAACTCATCCACCCCCAACCCCAGTAATATGGGAGTCGCTAAGGGGGATGACGCCAACTCACCACAGACTCCCACCCAAATTCCTGCCTGATGTGCTGCTTTCACCGTCTGCTGAATCATCCGCAGCACGGCGGGTTCAAAGGCATCGGCAAGGGTGGCTACTTGGGGATTTGTGCGATCGCCTGCCATGACATACTGGCTCAAGTCGTTGGTGCCGATACTGAAAAAGTTTACCTCTGCTGCTAGTTGGTCAGCCATTGCAACGGCGGCTGGAACTTCCACCATAATTCCAATTTCCATTGCCTTGTTGAAGAGAATACCAGCAGAGCGCAGTTCGGATTGAGCGGCGTGTAAAATTTCTTTAGCAGCGCGGATTTCCCGGACTGACGACACCATCGGAAACATGACCTTAATGGGATATTGATGGCTTGCCCTGAGAATTGCTCGCAGTTGGGTTTTGAGTAAATCTGGACAATCCAGTAATAAACGAATGCCTCGCCATCCCAAGAAAGGATTAGCTTCAGGTTGGGTCTTGATGTAGGGAAGGGGTTTGTCGCCACCAATATCTAAGGCGCGGATAATCAGGGGATGAGGCGCTAAGGTTGAGGCAATGGCTGCATATACCTCGATTTGTTCCTCTTCCGTAGGAGCAATTACCCGTTCTAAATACAAAAACTCGCTGCGCAGTAATCCCACGCCTTCTGCACCAGCATCTACAGCAAGTTTGGCATCGCTGACACCGCAGATGTTTGCCATCACCTTAACTTGATGTCCATCCTGGGTAATGGTGGGTTGCTGTGCGGTGACTTTTGAGGCTTGTTTCTGAGTTAGTTGACCATCGCGTTTTGCCTGGAGTTGGCTCAGTTGCGAGTCTTCGGGTTGCACCCATACCTCCCCGGTTTCCCCATCCAAGGCGAGGAAAGTGCCATTCTCCAATTGCAATAATTCTGCACCCACTCCCATGACGGCGGGAATGCCAAGCGATCGCGCTAAAATCCCCGCATGGGAAGTGACGCCACCACTGACGGTACAAATGCCAATAACTTTGCTTAAGTCTAATTGAGCGGTTTGAGAGGGTGTCAATTCATTAGCTATCAAAATCGCGGGTTGTTGCAAATCCAGGGGGGTTGATGCTGTACCCGTCAGCAGTTGCCACACTCGCTGTCCCACGTCAGATACATCAGCGGCGCGTGCTTGTAAGTAGGTGTCTTCCAAAGCTTCATAGGCGGCGACTGTACCATCTACAACAGTCTGCCAAGCCGTAGCCGCATTGAGACACTGGTTAAAAATTAGCTCATGTGCCTTTTCCAGCACGACTGGGTCTTCTAAATAAAGTAAATGAGCATCGAAAATTGCTGCTTCCTCTTCCCCCGCTTGCACTGAAGTCTTTTGACGAAGACTCTGAATCTGATTACGGGCGGTAGAACAAGCTATCTGTAACTGCTGCCATTCCTCTTGGGGATTGTCTGCATAGGGCTGTGTAACGTCCTGAACCGCTGTTCGATAAATCGCTACCCTACCAATTGCAATCCCTGGAGAAGCGGGTTGACCTGATAGCTGGCTTAATGGGGAAGGATGAGGAATTGAGACTTGAATTGGTTTAACAGCGTCCTCACCGAAATTAATTTCTACTAGTTGCTGCAATGCGGCTAAGGCTTCAGTGGCATCAGTCCCCGTAGCTGCGATCGCAATTTTACATCCCTGACGAATACCGGATGTCACAACTTGGTTAATACTCTTAGCATTGACCGACTGGCTGTTCGCCGTGACGTTGCGCAGGGTGATGTCAGACTGAAACCGGGACGCTGTACTCACGAATTTGGCAGCCGGACGGGCGTGTAAACCCATTGGATTTTGGATGGTGAGGCGTATTTCTGCTGTTGTTGGTTGGGATTGAGTCCTCCCCAGGGATGGTAGGGCTACAGTAGGCTGTGACTCTACTCCAGACAACTGAGCAGCTTTAGCGGCTAATGCTCCTCGTGCTTCGGCAAGTACTTGTTCGATGTCAGCACCAATGGCAGCTTGTACGGCTGCTGCGATCGCTCCTTCTACCAGGGGGGCTTCGCACAATCTGACGTGAGTACGCTGTTCTTCTGACAGAAACTCCAATGCCATTTCTGCACTGAGAATGGCACTGCCTAAATCCATCAAGACGACGACACCCTCATGGCTATAAACCGATGCGATCGCCTCATATATTTGCATGGCATCAGTACCTAACGGATTTTCCGCATCGTCTATTCCGGCTGCTATGGCTAAATGGAGTGCCGAACCTTGAACCATCTGATTCGCTAGCTCCTGCACTCCCGCCGCTAACTTTTTACTATGAGATACGATGACAATTCCTACCATGATTAACTAATGCCGTAGTTCTTAGGAAAGCTTGTCGCGTCCTACCTTAACCTTTCCTAAGAATTGCCGTCCTTCTAAACAACACTAAGATTTATTGTGGGATATTTTTTCAGATTGTCAGTCCGTTCCTTGTGCTATTTTTCTTCCTCAAGGCAGAACAGGTCTGATAAATACTACGTCAATATATAGATAGTAAGGCTTTCTTTAGCCGCCTTTGCTTGCGGATATAGAAGCTACGTTAAATTCTGATTCAAATAGTAAACAATACTTACAATGTCTAATCCCCTTAAAACTCAAATTACAGAAGACCTTCAAAAAGCTAAAGAAGAAGGAAAATTACGCTCTGAACGGATTCGAGAAATTGTGAAATCTGCCGTTTATCAAGCAAGTTCTGAAGTGAAGGAAGGTTCGGGTGAAATTCGGGTACTTGTTAAAGAAGCTGTCTCCATAGTCATTGAGAATTTAAAAGAAAGAGGAGAAGAACTCAAAGAAGAAATTACCGCTTCGATTGAGGGAGCCATCGAAGGCTTTAGTAGTTCCAGACGCCAGTCTATTTCCAAAACTCAAGCTGAGGTTAAACAGTTACAAGCTCAGATCGATGCGGAAGAGCAAGAACTTCAAGAGCAAATTGATCATGCCTTAGTTGAAATAGAAGAAACTGGGAAAGATCGACCCGCCAATGTGAAGACCTCAATTGAAGCGGCTATCAACTCTCTCAAGGATAGTGAAGAAGTAGCTATAATGAGAAAGCGTTATGCTCAACTTCAAGCTCAATTAGCCGTTTTACAAGCTAATTTGGCGGCACGCTATGGAGAGCGCGGAGAAGATATTAAAAAGCATTTAGATGATGCTAAAACTTGGTACGAGCGCGCTCAAATTCAAGCCGAATCAACCGCTCACCAAGTTAAGGAAAAGAATGCCGACTTTGAAAACAAGATAGGTGAGGCGGGTGCAGCCGTGGCTAGAGGAGAAAAACGAGTTCGCCAACTCTTAAAAGAACTATGGCACTCCGTTGCTGACAATCATAGGGATAAACACTAATCTCTCAGTTCGCGACTATATCCACTAGATCCAAGAGCTTAAAAACAGGAAAAGAGTAGGGGCGGCATAGGCGTCGACCCTACTCGATTGCTGTATTGGTAGAAAGTTTCTAAGAGTGACTATTATCTATTAACTTAATAGACGTTTCTACCTTGTTCTACTCCAGCTTCTCGGCTGACTTTTTCTTCTTGCTTGACGATTACCCAAAGCGCGTGGATGCTACCGGGAAGCCAACCTAAGAGCGTTAGCAAAATATTAATGAAAAGAGTTGCTCCTACCCCTACTGTCATGAAAACACCGAGCGGAGGGACAAGGATACCAAGGATAATCCGAAATAAATTCATAGTCTTCCTCTTGTTTTATTAAACTGCTTTTGATTCTATTATTTCGAGTTACTGGGATTGTCACCTCCGTCTTAAGGATTATTAATCTCGATTGATAACGAATTGCTTGTGGAACTATTATCTTTATGCCAAGAGATAGCGGTTCCTCAGCCTAGCTAGTTTGTTAATACCTTCAATGAAAGCGGACATAAAATCTATCTCTGTAGAGAGGCAGCCCCCGGTATTTTACAAGAAGATTGATATAGATAAAGAATACGAAAAACTTCTGTTTGTAAAATTGAGAGAAAAACTGATGATGGGAATATTTTTTACTTGGATAGCTACAGCGCTAAGTCTGCTTCTTGTTGACTTAGCTGTTCCAGGAGTTAACATTGCAACGTTTCCCGCTGCTTTAATTGCTGCTATCTCGA
>JALYGX010000590.1 GCA_030776905.1 Cyanobacteriota bacterium
TCCTCACTTTCCTTTTCTCAATTTCACGGGTTTTCTGTTGATGTAGTAATTCGGCGGCGGCTATTAGCTGCTGTAACTGTTGATACGAAGAGTCCAATTAATCGCTTGCTCTCTTGTGGGTTTTGCTAAATGTATTCCTGTATACTACTCATTTGTTTTTCAATAATTTTAAAAAACATTGAGTATTAGCATACTACACAAACCACCCAATTCTATTTCGGAGATGTCTATTATTCATCACTTGGTTTAAGTCACTACCCTTGTCACTGGTGACGTAGTACTGCGCTGTATCCGCAGTAGGATACTCAACCATCCGTTTCGCTTGGGCATTCTTAGGATTGAGGCAATGAATGCCCTTGTTGACATCTACAATTTGAGAAATCCGACAATCGGAAACTTGAACCATAAGCGTCCCTGCCTCAGTTGGGCTGATGCGACGCTGCTCTGCCAAGAATTTACTCGTTTCCGCTTTAGTAATATCTAGAGCCTTGTTCAGGTCTTTATCAACTCCCAACGTAATCCAATCGGTAGGAGTTTCAATCTTCGGCCAATCTTGCTTTTTACCCTTAATTACCGAGACATTTAATACCAACTCTTTGAACGCCGTTTCCATCGCTGTCAGGTTAATCTCTCCATTGCCCTGTGCTGCATGAGAGTCGCCAGTCCACAGCAAGCCACCTTTGACAAATACAGGCAGATACAAGCTTGTCCCTGCCACCATGTCGCGGATGTCTAGGTTCCCCCCATAGGGACCAGGCGGAACCGTACTATACTTACCAGGTTCTGCTCTGGCAACTCCAATCGTTCCAGGAAACGGTGATAGAGGAATTTCAATTCCTGGGGCAAATTGCGCCACTTTTTTATCCATATCTAGATAAAAGTACTTAACTTGCCCATCGGGAAACTTATCGGGAAATGCGCCGAACATTCCTGGGATATTGAAATTGACGGCGTAGGAGCGAGGAACGACTTTGAGAATTTCTACCTTCAGAACGTCCCCTGGTTCTGCACCTTTGACATAAATTGGACCCGTAATCGTATGGGGTCCCCGTCCGGGATAATCAGTCCGTAGCTTTTTCAATTCCTCAATCGTTTTCCCCGGCACGATCTGATTGTGGGAGTGCATCATCGTTTCCACGACCACCGTATCGCCAGAGGCAACCTCCAGCACGGGAGATTGGGAATTGTCATACCAGCCCCATTGGGTAGTTTCAAGGGTAGCGGGCAACAGATGCACTGTGCCTGGATAACCCGCAGGCGCAACCCTGAGCATTGCCGCCGCTGCCTTAGAGTCCATTTGAGCCGCCTGTTGGGCAAACGCACCTGTGCTAAAAATTATTGCGAAAAGAATAAGACCTATACCCAGCCACTTTGTCCTTCTCAATCTCCCAAATCTTTTCATCCTACTCCTCACACAGGGTTGACCAGAATAGTCCAAATCGTAAGGAGCAGAGTAGGAGTTAATTGTATCAGGCGTTACTATTATCTACCGAGTGTAAATTCGCTGCCATTTTGTTGAACCAACAAATTTACGGGCTATTGGTGAATTTCCCGCAAAGACTGTGGCTAATTCTCAATCCGGGTTGTACACGTTTGTTTTTTACCAACCTGCACAACAAGAGTAGAGACGTTCTGCCGGAACGTCTCTACAACCAGAAATGAACTATGAACTATGAACTACAAACGGCGAACGTCCGAATTTCCTGGGCATTTAGGCGGCGAGAAAACTCAATGTCACAACGTTAGCGATTGCGGATCGGTTTCGATCAACTTCGCCAAGTCTTGCAGGAAGGCGGCAGCATCAGCACCGTAGATGATCCGGTGATCGCAGGTAATATTCACCTGCATCTGACGGCGCACGCCCATTAAACCGTCGTCAGTTGCCACAACTTGAGGACGTGATGCCCCGATCGCCAAAATCGAACCCTGTCCCGGCGGTAAGATAGCATCAAAGCGGTCAACGCCGAACATCCCTAAATTCGATAGGGTGAAGGTACCAGAACTATATTCCTGCGGTTGTAACTGCTTGAGTCTGGCACGCTCTACCAAGTCTTTCCAGCTACGAGACAGGGAATAAATATCTACCTGGTCAGCGTTTTGTAATACTGGCGTAATTAGCCCACCACCCGGCATTGCCACAGCGACCGAAATATTAATCGCACTGTGGTACTGAATGCCTTGTTCTGTGTAACTAGCATTCACTACGGGATGCTTTTGCAACGTGACAGCCACTGCCTTAGCAAGCAGCCCCGTCATCGTTACACCCTTAGACTTAATTTTTTTGTATAACTTATCCAGCTCGTCGGTTGTGATGGTGTAACCAACGTGGAAGGTTGGCACCTGAAGGCTGGCAACCATGTTCCGCACCACCGCATTTTGCAGCGTATTGAGCGGTACGACTTCACCTAAAGGTACGCCTACAGGAGCGGCTGGAGTAGGTGCTGGTGCTGGTTTGGGAGCGGGGGCGGCTGGCGGCGGAGCGATTGGTGTCTTGGCGGGTGCTGTTGTCGCTGCGGCGGGAGCAGGTGCAGGAGTAGGGGTTTTACCTGCTGCGGCTTCTACATCTTCAGCGACAATCCGTCCGTGGGGACCACTGCCTTTTAACGTGCTGAGATCGACCTTTAGTTCCTTGGCTAACTTACGGGCGCGGGGCGAGACGATAGTCCGTCCGTTACGCTGGCTGGTAGTAGCTTGAGCCGCTGCTGGGGTTGCCGCTACAGGTTCTGGTGCTTGTGCGGCTTGACTTTGGGCTGTCGCCGCAGCAGGTGCTTGGCTCGATTGGCTACCTTGTTGTTTAGCTGCCTCAATTTCGGCTTCCGTTTCTGCCACTAATGCGATCGCAGACCCTACAGGAGCAGATTCGCCAGCAGGCACGGTGATTACAGCCAGATAGCCTTCATAGAAGGACTCAACGTCCATATCCGCCTTATCCGACTCAACCACCACTACGGTTTCGCCTTTTTCAATTTTGTCGCCTGGAGATTTCACCCAGGAAACAATCTTGCCTTCGGTCATTGTCGAACTGAGGGCGGGCATGAAGATTTCGTGGATCATGGGTGGTTTTCCGAATCAATTAGGCGTGAGGTAACGAGAACTTTTGCAGATTGCATTGTAGCTTGAGGAAGGACTCGGGAACTATGGGATTAAGCACAGCTCCAAGAGAATTAATAACCCTAAAGGGCATTTCTAACATCTACTAGCAGCAGTCGCCAAGAGTTCTAGTTGACTTGTGCCACAATCGGGGAGCTAGAGAGGAAAAACTCCCCTAGCGTTACAACCGCTACTAGGGCAAACAAAACGGCAAGCCCACGCTCTAAAGTTTGCTGAGGAATTCGCGTTGCTACGTAAGAACCCAGTTGTCCCCCAATGATGACTCCCGGCACGGTAAAGGAAACCAGGCTCAGAACTGTCTCTAACGTCTCTCCTCCCTGTTGAACAAAGTTGACAAAATGACCGCAAGATGCAACTAAAGCCGTTAGAGCTACGATAAATACATTCGTTGCGATCGCTACCTGGCTAGGAACCCGACAGACCTTCAGCAGGTAAAAACCATTCACTTCTCCTAATCCTGTCGAGAGCAGTCCAATTAAAACGCCGCCTAATCCAGCAACCAGTTGTCCCTGAATCGGATTCTTGATGGTGTAAGGAATGTTGTGTTTATTGGCTGTAGCCAGACCCGTCTTTTTCCGCTCATCGCCACTAGGAGCGATCGCCTCAACTGGACTCAGGGGCATTGTCTGCTCGTGAGCTGAAGTGCTCAGGAAACTGGCAGCGATCGCAATTAGTCCAATACTAAAAACGATTTTCAGCAAATTTGGCTCAATCCAGCCAGCTGCCCAAGTTCCCACAAGAGCGGCAGGAATAGTCGCCGTTAATAAAATTATTCCTAAGCGGTAGTCAATTAATCGTTTGCGGGCATAGGCAAAAAGCCCACTGGAAAATCCAAAGACTTCTGTAATCAGTGCGGCACCAATGGCGACTTCAGGGGGCAAACCCAGAGCAAGCATAAAGATTGGTGCAAAAAAAGTCCCACCTTCCACGCCAGACGCCATAGCAATTGTGGCGATTAGGGTAGCGATGGGTAGCATGTACCAGTATTCAAGGTTCATTACGGGTTTAATTGAAAGTTTTATTTATTGACGGCTTCATAGCTAAGTCTTTGTGACTGTCGCTATTGCTACATTTTTTGATTATACGTTTACATAACTTAATTCTTTTTACGATATTGCAATTTTTCTCAAGAACTCTGCTCAGTGCATTGGATATGTCATTGAGTAAGCGTCCTGAAGCCTAAGTGCTGGGTGAGAAAAAAGAAAGGTAGAGTAATCTCTGGCTCAGGGCTTTGTAAAGACAAGCCAAGACCCGATGAGACGGAGGGGGTATCTCGGAGAAATATGATGAAGTCGAAAATTTTCCTTACGTTCCTGGGTGTGGCAATGACCTTAAGTGCTTGCAATGCGACAAGCAACAATCGCTCTGAGCCAACACCGATGGCTAGTACCTACTCATCGAAGCCAGAAACAACAGCGTCTGAAGAGCGATCGCCTGCAACTCAACTCAGCCCAAGTCAGGACAATTCAGACGCCCAAGCAACACCGACGGCGACGCGCTCATCGCAGCAAGACACAACATCTCCTCAGCGTCAGCCCCTTGCTCGCCAACCCAGCCAAAAACTGAACCCCAAAAATTCGGGGGATAAGACGACCACCACTACACAAATTCAACGGGGAAACTACAAATCGATTTCCCTAGACAAGTTTGCGGATACCAATGCTCTCGTTGGCAGCAACCCAAAAGCAGTAGCTCTTTCAGCCTTCGGCAATATTGAGTCTGAGGGAGGTTCGCGTCAAGTAACCGTAGATTATCCCCAACCGGATAGAGCGATCGTCACCATTACCCAAACGGGTGTGGCAGATGATTCTGTTGGTGGAATCAAGCGTCGCGTTGAGTTGCAGCAGACGAAATCAGCCCAGACGGCTCAGCATTGGAAAGCGGTATGGGCTGGCTCCCAAGTAAAATGTCAACCGGGGCGCGGTCATCAAGATTGGTCAACGGAACTTTGCTTGTAAATACACCGTGAAAAGTTGACCATAGGGTTTATGGTTCATGGCTCATAGTTCATCGCAATTATCCAATGAACAAGATGCTCTTGAGCATCGCTATCAACGATGAACAATGAACAAGAGACCTTACCCAATTCTTGTTTACTGTAGGGGCGTTCTAGATATCGCCGCGAATTTCTTCCACAACTCCATCACGCAGAAGAATTTCCACATTCATTTTTCGCACCAAGTTATCTCCGGGTTCAACGCGGAAAAAGCTTTCCATTTGACCTTGATTAACTTCTTGGTCGAGTTCCAGCATCTGCACTTGTTGCAGTTGCTGTAGCTGCTGATTTTTCTGCTCTAACAGTTCGCTTTTCTTTTGATTGACCTGGATTTGAATACTTTCGATTTGTTGCACGACTTGAGGGCCAGGAGGTTGCAAGCTTTGCTTTTGAATTTCTGCGATCGCTCGTTGACCCTGCATATCGAGCTGTTGCAACTGAGTGTCAATTAGGTTAATCTGCTCCTGAAGTTGCTGCTGAACCTCTTCTTTCCATCGGGGCGTCACGATGGCTTTAATATTAACGGGTCGCTTCAAGAGTAGGTTTGATTTAGATTCGTCCATATCGGTTGCGCTAAGTAGATCTGAAAGTCTAAAGGTTTAAAGGTTCGTACTCAACAGGAGAACCCAAAAAGCAGAGAGGTAAAGTTTCAGCGACGTGCCGCTCACCGTCTAACTCTCTAATTTTCTAGCCTGAATCAGGCAAACATCCCGTTAATAATATCGCGATAGCGTTCCGTGACAACGGGACGGCGAATTTTCAACGTTTGAGTCATCATGCCATTTTCAATAGAAAACGGTTCCAGAATGAGCTTGAACGTGCTGATTCGGTCATCAGGACGATAACCTGGGCGATTTTGTACTTCTCGGTTTAATTCGACACGCAATAAGTTCTGAACCTCTTTACTATCTAGGTCAATTGCTGTCCGGGAATCTTCAGCCGAAGCCTCAGGCTGATGGGGGACAGACGGCGGTAGACGCAGGTGGAGATTTTGAGTGGCTGCCCACTGTTGCAGGGCTTCTAGATTGGGAACAATTAATGCCCCAAGCGATCGCTGATCTTGTCCCACAAGCATAATCTGGTCAATATAGGGACTCCGCAGACAAGCATCTTCAATGGGCTGTGGCTCGATATTTTCTCCATTCGTCAGAACAATCGTATCTTTTGCCCGTCCGGTCAGTACTAGGTCATTCTGGGGTGTCACCCAACCCAAATCTCCGCTATCAAACCAGCCTTCCGAGTCAATAGCCTTCGCTGTTGCTTCCGGATTTTTATAATAACCTTTCATCACCTGTGGTCCTCGGATCAGAACAAGCCCGCGCTGATCTGTGGGTAAAGCCTGACGGGTTTCAGGGTCAACAATTTTAATTTCTGTTTCCAGCATGGGTAGCCCTGATGAATAGCGCACGTTATGGGAGGGACGGCGCACATTAGTGACAGGAGATGTCTCTGTCAACCCATAGCCCACCAATACTTCTACGCCGACAATCTCAAAAAAGTCATCCAGATGCCTTGCAAGGGAACCCCCACCACTGATGACTTGCTTGATTTGTCCGCCTGTTGCTTCGCGGACTTTTTGATAGACCATCTTATCTGCCAGTTGGTGAACAGGCCAAAGGGCAGCCGCTTGCATACTGGCATTTAGGCGTTGCATGGCAGATGGGTTCAGGTTATCTAAGCTCAACCCTTGCGCCAGACGCTGCGCTTTAATGTAGCGCTGACTTACGGATAGCAAGTTTTGCACCAATCGCTGCTTGCTTTCAGGTTGTTCGCGAAATTGCTTTTGAACGCCCTCATAAATTGATTCCCACAGTCGCGGCACGCCCACCATCAGATTGGGTTTAAATTCTCTTAGGTCTTTTTTAACGTTGCGCAGGTTCGTGTAAATCTGGGTGCAGCCTTGGGAAAGGATGTAATATTCAACCGATCGCTCGTAAGCGTGCCAGGTTGGGAGGATAGAAAGCACGCGACTACCCGGCTCTGGTCGTAATACGTCACTATACGTTCTCACCTGATGTAGCAGGTTGCCATGAGTTAGCATGACGCCTTTGGGCTTGCCAGTAGTGCCAGAGGTATAAAGCAGCGTGGCTAAGGTTTCCCGCTTTTGGGTGACTGGCGTTAGTTGCTGGGAGGCTCCTGCTGCCATTAACTCAGAGTAGTTAAAAACTTTTAGGGTTTTGTCCTCCGTTGGCTTTTCTTCGGAGAGTAGGACAACTAGCTGAATCGGGAGAGAGTCTAAGCTACCTCGTAATTTTTTCAGCAAAGCCAGATTTTCCACTACCAAAGCTGTGCTGCCGCTATCTGCCAGAATAAACAGCAGTTCTTCTCGTTCAGCTTGGGCGCTGCGCACCACATTGGCTGCACCCGCTCTCATGATGCCTTGGTCGGCAATCATCCAGCGTGGGCTGTTATCGGCAAAAAGAGCTATACGGGTAGGAATGCCTTCACTATCAATTTGGGGTGTAATCCCCACTGCCTGCAACCCAGCCGCAAATTGCTGAATTTGCTGATATAACTGGGCATAGGTCAGAACTACCTCTGGTTTAGCGTGAGGGTCTTTGAGGGCAACGATGTTTTCAAATTGTTTGGCAACAATGGGCCATATTTCCGGCAAGGATTGTACGGAGGAGTAATCGACAAGGCGTGTGAGATTAGCAGGCTCTTGCTGAGTCATCGGGAAAGAACTAGAGTGAGCGGGGCGGTTTTTTAACATAGCTTAATCCCCTGAATACGTTAGTGAAGCGGCGCGCTCTTCGCATCGCTGGTGTTTCTACAATAATCTTCTGATGAACCAGCATAGGAGACTTTGGTGGACACAATTGCTTCTGTCTGTATTCAGGCATACTTAGGGACTTCCTTGGACGTTCTCAACGCGATCGGCAATAATAGACTTTTTGCATCAATAGGCAAATATATAGCAATAAGTATTACAACTAGGTAGCCAAAATTGACTTTTGCAAGAACGCGATCGAGTCTTCGCTTACCTGGGCAAATTCCAGAAATTTGCCCGTTAAATAGGTATTAGTTAACAGGTTTCCCCTCAGACAAGCAAAAACTTAAGGAACGTTTGTGAAACAGTATCAAAGCGCTGCAATTCTTCTGAAGAAAAAGTCCATGAACCCCGCCAAAATTAAGGGACTCATCCTCGTGTTCCTGCTAACTATTGGCTCAACTGCTGTCTTGGCAGGTTGCAAGAGTAC
>JALYGX010000591.1 GCA_030776905.1 Cyanobacteriota bacterium
GTCCAGGCATCTGTCGGCTGCTAGTTCTTCCCCTTTATACAGAAGGGATGCCGATCGCGGGCTTTGTGCTACTCGCCGACCGAGAGGAACGCCAGTGGCCCCACCACCTCCTGATGCCTCTGGAAACTTTAACACAGCAGTTTGCGTGGTTTCGTCAGTACCGATACCGCCTGAGTCGGCACGCTCAAGAGAGGGAAGCACTACAAACGCTCAACTGGTATAAACACCGCTGCTTAGAGACGCTTCATGAGTCTGTCACCCAAAACATTAGTGTCTTGCTGGACTTCCAGGCATTGACACCCCCCCTACTTGATGGCGGTGGATTTAATAGACCTAACTCGAAAGATTTGGCTCAAATTAATACCCAAGCCGCCTCTAGTAGTGGTCAATCCTTGCGACAGATGCGGCGCAAGCAACTGCTGCAATCCTTGGAACAGACTTTAGCCATGCTGACGCCCGTCCTGAAGGAAGAAGAGTGGCAATTGAAAATCAACTTACGCTCGATCGCCTTGGCAAGTCTGTTGAAGCGATCGCTCCATCGTGTCGAATCTCTAGCAAATCAGCGCCATCTCAGGTTACAAGTTTATAATTCTGGCGATAAGAACGTTTATGGCGATTTGCTTAAGCTTGAATGCATACTTTTTGAGCTTTTAGCCACATTCTGCGTTCGCGCCCAACCTGGAAGTCGGATTAACCTGTGGTGTTGCCCAGTTTCCCCTGAATTGAGCGCAACACTCAACCCAAATTCCTCTCTTCCTGTTATGGATTTATTGATTGCTGAAAGCGCATTTCTTGACGAGTGCCTACAGGTGCTAGATTCCTCATCCCCCAAGCCTCCTGAGAGCACTAATATGATTCTTTGTCAACAAATTCTCCACTCTTGGGGGGGTGACCTCCAGTTTTTCCTACTAGAAGCCGTTAGCGGAGCACCGTCACAAGAGCCTCGCGACTTGCTGCGGTTGCTTTTGCCTTTGGAAAAGTGAGTGCTGAGTTGAAAGAGGCTCAGCACTCAGCACTACTAATTAAGCGGCTTGCGGTTGAGCTTGGGGCTGGAACTGGAACAGGGAGTAAACGACATTGCGGCGGATGTCGATCATCATCTCCAGGAATGTTTCATAGCCTTCCTGCTTGTACTCGATTAGAGGGTCTTTTTGACCATAGCCGCGTAAACCTACAGATTCCCGCAGAGCATCCATCGCCTGTAAATGCTCCCGCCACAGGGTGTCGATTTGCTGCAAGATAAAGAACCGCTCGGCTTGCCGCATCAGTCCTGGCTGGATTTGATCGACTTGGGCTTCCTTGAGGTCGTAGGCTTTACGGACTTCTTCGTGCAAGAAGGTTTTGATGTCCCCGACCATCATATCTTCCAGATGCGGTGGCTCTAGATCTTGCAGTAAGTAGACGAATTCTTTCACCTTCGCTACCAACTGATCTAATTGCCATTCTTCTTGGGGCAAGTCTGGGTTGACATAAGCCTCGACAATATCGTCCATTGTCTTCTCGGCATATTGGATGACTTGTTCTTTCAGGTCTAGCCCTTCTAGAACTCGCCGTCTTTCGGCATAAATCGCCCGTCTTTGGTTGTTCATCACCTCGTCATACTCAAACACTTGTTTCCGGGTGTCGTAGTAGAAGGTTTCGACTTTTTTCTGTGCGCCTTCTAAAGAGCGAGTGAGCATCTTAGATTCGATGGGCATATCTTCCTCCACGCGGAAGGCTTCCATCAATCCAGCAACGCGCTCGCCTCCAAAAATCCGCAATAAATTGTCTCCCAAGCTCAAGAAAAACTTGGTTGAACCTGGGTCGCCCTGCCGTCCCGCACGTCCCCGCAGTTGGTTGTCAATGCGTCGCGATTCGTGGCGTTCTGTACCAATAACGTGCAAACCCCCTAGCTTTACCACTTCGTCATGTTCACGGGAGGTAAACTCTTCATATTCTGAGCGAACTGCCTTATAAACCTCCCGCAGCTTCTGAATCACCGGGTCATCCGTGGGGGCATTTTCTGTCGCCACGGCTATCTTGTCTTCTGCTTCTAATTCCGGTAAGCTGCGCTCTCCATACTTTTGTACCGCAAAGCTGACGGCGGTTTTTAGCAGTTGTTCGGTTGATTGAGACAATTGGGTTGGGAAAATCTGCGGACTGGCTTTCCAGGTTTTCACTTTTTTACCTGGGGCAAAGCCTTGAGCGGGCGGTCGTCCACCTGCCCCCGCTATCGACATGGGCGCGAAGGCATCCTCTTCTTCTGGCATGACAATCTTTGGCATCAAGTATTCCCGTAACTTCAGCCGCGCCATGTAATCGGAATTACCACCCAAAATGATATCTGTGCCTCGCCCTGCCATGTTAGTAGCGATCGTCACTGCTCCTTTGCGCCCTGCCTGAGCAATAATTTCCGACTCCCGTTCCACATTTTCAGGTCGGGCATTGAGCAAGTTATGGGGTACATTCAGCTGTGCCAATAAGACTGAAAGTTCTTCTGATTTTTCTACACTCGTCGTTCCTACCAGTACGGGGCGTCCAACTTCATGCATCTCGGCGCACTCGCTGGCAACGGCTTTCCACTTGGCATCTTCAGTTTTGTAAACCACATCTGCCAAATCTTGTCGTCCGGAAGCTCTATTTGTGGGAATAATCGTTACTTGCAGGTTGTAGATTTTTTCAAATTCTGCTTCTTCCGTCTTAGCGGTTCCTGTCATTCCCGCTAATTTTGGATACAGCAAAAAGAAGTTTTGATAGGTAATTGTGGCGAGGGTTTGAGTTTCATTTTGAATTTCTACTCGCTCTTTTGCCTCAATTGCCTGGTGCAGACCGTCACTCCAACGCCGTCCTTGCAATACCCGTCCGGTGAACTCGTCTACAATCACGACTTCTCCATTGCGAACAATGTAGTTCACATCCTGGATAAATAGTTCCTTGGCTTTAATGGCGTTGAAGATATAGTGTGCCCAAGGGTCATTTGGGTCGTACAAGTCTTGGACTTCTAAGAGCTTCTCTGCTTCGGCAAATCCCTCATCGCTCAACAGGACGTTACGTGCCTTCTCATCGACTTCGTAGTGTTCTTCTTTATTAAGCGATCGCGCAATTTCTGCCGCCTTCATGTACTTCTCAGTCGGGCGTTCCACTTGCCCAGAAATAATCAGCGGCGTCCGTGCCTCATCAATCAGTACCGAGTCTACCTCGTCAATCACGCAATAATTAAATGGGCGCTGTACGACATCTGCCATCGACGTTGCCATGTTATCGCGCAGGTAGTCGAATCCCAACTCACTATTGGTGGCATAAGTAATGTCACAGGCGTAGTTGCGCTGTCGCTCCTCTGGTCCCATTCCCGATTGAATCAGCCCGACACTCAAGCCCAAAAAGCGATGGACTTGCCCCATCCATTCCGCGTCGCGACGAGCTAGATAGTCATTAACGGTAACAATGTGAACGCCTTTACCAGACAGAGCATTGAGATAAGCCGGTAGCGTGGAAACTAGGGTTTTCCCCTCACCCGTTTTCATCTCGGCAATTTGTCCTTTGTGCAGGACAACACCACCCATGAGCTGCACGTCAAAATGGCGCATTCCCAAAACTCTCCGTGCTGATTCCCGTACCACCGCGAAGGCTTCTGGTAACAACTCATCCAACAGCTCTGCTCGCTCTCGATCTGTTGAGGCTTTCTCCAACCGCTGTTTGAATTCTAGTGTTTTGCCTTTTAGTTGCTCGTCCGAGAGCGCTCGGATGTCTTCTTCTAGAAGGTTAGTATCAACAACGTAAGGTTGGTATTTTTTAAGTTTGCGTGTGTTGGGATCGCCCAGAACAGTTTTAAACATAGCAGGAGAGGAGACTTCTAGTCGCTTGGTAATAAGGGTATGGTTAGAGGCTAAAGACTAAAGACTATAGCTAAGAGCGAATAGTTCAAATTTCAATTCAAAACTTTTTACAGTCTTTAGTTCCAAACTGCTGACCACTAAGTGCCACCGCTTCAAAGGGGCATTTTTATTATCATCCTATCACTCCCCCTAAGAGGGAGGCGGTACGGGGATTTGGACAAAATATGGGGGATGTTTGGTCTAAACCCTGCCCTGCCTGGAGGAGTGAGATTGATGCGGTTATGCGATCGCCTCTGTTGAAACGGCTGTTGGCGTAGCCTGTGCTGAGGGCTTCAACGAGCCAAGCTTTGCCACTTTGACTGCCGAGGTGGACAGGTTAACGCTAGAAGGATGTCACTTGGTTCCGTACAAGCGATCGCCTGCATCTCCAAGCCCTGGCAAAATATAGCCATGCTCATCTAATTTTTCATCAATTGCTGCGGTATAAATCGGCACCTCTGGGTGCTGCTCGTGGAAGTGTTGAATTCCCTCCGGTGCCGCTAGTAAGCAGAGAAACTTCATGGACATGGGACCAACTTCCTTAAGGCGATCGACCGCAGCAACGGCGGAGTTGCCAGTAGCTAGCATCGGATCGACCACCAAAACGTCTCGATGCTCAACATCATGGGGAAGTTTGAAATAATACTCAATAGCTGTATAGGTGGTAGGTTCGCGGTACAACCCAATATGCCCCACGCGGGCTGAAGGCATCAATTCTAAAATTCCATCCAAAAGCCCTTGCCCCGCCCGCATGATTGAGACAACTACCATTTTCTTTTCTGAGGCAAGCATGGGAGCCTTCATCAAGGCAAGTGGCGTCTTAATTTCTTCGTACTTAAGCGGCAAATCCCGCGTCACCTCATAAGCCAACAACATCCCAACCTCTTTCAAAAGTTGGCGAAATTTGGCTGTACTGGTATCAGCCTGACGCATCAGCGTCAACTTGTGCTGCACAAAAGGATGGTCAATGACCGTGACTTGAGCCGTCATTTGTTATTTATGAGTTATTGGTTATTAGTTGTTAGTTGTTGGTTGTTGGTTGCTAGCGGATACCAAACAACGAATAACGAGCAACGAGCAATCATTAAAATACTGTTCCATCACTCTCTATCTGAATGGGGGGAACACCCCCAACTCTCAATTGGCTGGCGATTCGTCGTCCCGCCGTCCAGGTGCCTCCTTGTAAGACTTTCACCAGTGGCAACTCAGTCGCATTCAAGTTCAATTGTTGCCGGATGGCGGCGGCAATTCTGTCTAACAGGCTGACGGTAAGTGCCCGCCATTCAACGATTACCTCAGAACCCGGTAAGTGACGCTCCTGTAAGATAGCCGTATCCTTAATGTCTAGCAGTCCTAAATCCAAGCACAAACCGCCATTGCGATACTCTGGTAAACCCGTCAGCTCATTTAACCCAATAATTTCCACGCCCAGTTCTTGCAAGGGTTCTAAGAGGGAGTAGGTTAACCACTGGGAGAGTTTGTGAAACGGTACATAGTGGTCGGTGGGGTTGTCCCCTTTGAGAGCTGGATGAATCCAAACATCGCCTAAATTGACACCTGCGATCGCTAGTCGTCCCGGCCAAATACCTCCTAATCCCTCTAACACAGCGCCCAATACCACGCTGGCAGGCAATTGATTTTTGGTTTTGGATACTCCTTGACTACTTCCTCTATCTCCCACTCCCCAGCCTGCGGCACTTTCCATTACTAAAGAGAGGGGGGGGTAGGAGCAATCCAGCAAGTAATTCACCAGATTGCCAGGGCGTGGATTAAAATCACCGAACAGTTGAGGTACAGCCACCAGTGCCTGCCCCAAGCGCTGTAGTAGTTCCAGCCTACCCTCCACACCAAGGAGAGGATTCCCCTCAGTGACTTGGAACCCCTGCGCTAGCTTTTGTGCTGTTAAGCCTTGAAGTCCCAAAGCATCGGCTTGCAGAGGACGTTCCGGGTTACTGGAAAAAGCGCCCTGACAGAACATCCGAAAACTGGCGACAGCTAATCCTTCTGAACGGTGGAATACAAGTCCTGTTTCCTGTTCGCGATACTGCCAATCTGCACCTGCACCCGCATCGAGTAAGACACTGACAATTGCTAGGTCAAACTTCGTTTGAGCTTTTTCTAGAGGGGTGAGTCCTGCCAAGTTCTGCTCTAGTTCAGCAAGACGCGGAACGTTCCCCACCTCAAAATGTCGCCAGCGACTATGAAAGGGGATGTTCAAGTCGGGGTACTCGTCGCCAATTACCTCTATAACGTAATTCGCTACCGCGTCGAGTTTGGTCAAATCGCAGCGAAAGTGATGCAACTGGTCAGTACACGCCAAAGTAAAAAGGCGATCGCATCGCTCTCGAATCGCTACAGGTGTTCTCAAATAAGCGATTACTTGCTGCTCGTAATTATTCAAAGCTACTCCCTTTTAGTAACTAGGTATTGCACCCAAAAGTTGGAACTAGGGACAGACAGGGGGATTTATTTGAAGGAAATCCCCCTGTCTCGTGCGCCTCAAAATTGCTGAGTCGTCTTCTCAATCCCCAATTCCTAATCAGCTAAACTACGTCCTTTAATTTCCGCCAAGGTGACAGCATCAGGTGCCGCTTTTTCGGTGTAGTAACCAGCCGCTTGCTTGGCAGCGATTTCCACCATCGCATCGGCAGGAATCAACTCTTCTGGAATCGCCACGCGCTGAATAATCTCAATGCCAGAATTGACGATCGCGTTGTATTTCATATCGCTCATCGATACAAAACGGTCGATCCGCGTAATTCCCAGCCAATGCAGCACATCCGGCATGAGTTCTTGGAAGCGCATATCATGCACACCCGCAACACATTCGGTACGGTTGAAGTAAGCATCCGCGCGATCGCCTCCTTCTTGGCGCTTGCGGGCATTGTAAACCAAGAACTTCGTCACTTCACCCAAGGCTCGCCCCTCTTTCCGGGAATAGACTAACAAGCCTGCGCCTCCCTCTTGTGCTGTCTGGACGCAGACTTCAAGACCATGCGCCAGATAAGGACGGCAGGTGCAGATATCGGAACCAAATACATCTGAACCGTTGCATTCGTCATGTACCCGCACTGTCAGATTTCGGTTAGGGTCTGTAATCGCTTCTACATCACCAATTAGATAAACAGTAATGCCGCCAATCGGTGGTAAAAATACGTGTAAATCTGGGCGCGTGACCAATTCAGGGAACATCCCACCCGTCTGCTGAAACAGAGCTTTGCGCAGGTTACTTTCCGAAACGCTAAGTCGATTAGCAATTCCCGGCAGATGCCAAACGGGGTCAATTGCCACCTTCGTTACAACTAAACTGCCGTTACTTTTAAGAATTTGCCCGTCAACTGATAAGCGCCCTTTCGCTACAGCTTCCTGTAGTTCTGGCATATTGATATGAGCTTTAGTGACGGCAATTGTAGGGCGAATGTCATATCCCTGCTTGTACAAAGAAGCGTAAGCTTCACCCACTATCGCGCCAAAGGGATCGAGGGAGACAATACGGTTAGGGTCAGCCCAACTCGGATGCGGCCCAATGGGTACAATGGGAGCTGTATTAGTAAGATCGGCACGGTGACTGGCCTGAAGCGCTCCACTAGCAACGGCTAAAGCCCGATAAACTGAATAAGAACCTGAGTGAGTACCAATAACATTGCGATGAGCTGGGTTAAGCAATGTCCCAACAATTGGGCCTCGTTTAAGGGGGTCACTTTCTCCCCAGTGAATGGATAGGGGTTTCGACGCAGAACGACCCGGATGAGATGTCAAAACAATATGCTTCGGCTTGGATACGACTTTGAACTCTTGCATAAAGGCTCCAGTAGAATGCACGAAGACTTACCGAATTTAGATGATCTTCAACTCGGTAAATTGAAGAAGCTCTCATCATAGCAATCTGATTTTCGGTATTGAAGTACCTAGCGCATTAAAATGTCAGCGATCGCGGAGTTTAATACAAGATATCGGTGTGGCACTAAATATCGTTGACTGAAAAATTGCTCAAACACTTGCACCTTGGTCAGGCAGTACAGTCGTTAAAATACGATATAAATCCGTCAGAGACTTCCTATGGTACAAGCCCCAGCACCGCTTACTACTGCGACTGACCTCGCCACATTAGCGATTGAGTTAATTGCCCGTGCCGGGTGCGAGTACGGGGATGTCCGTTTTTGCACCTACCGCAGTCAGAATCTTTACGCACGCGATCGCTCTTTAAGCCAACTCTCTGATAACGTCAGTTCTGGCTTTGGGGTGCGGGTTCTGCTGGATGGGGCATGGGGATTCGCCGCTAGTCCCCACAAAACTCCTACTGAAGTTGAACGAATTGTTGCTCTCGCTGTAGAGATTGCCAAAGGTAGCCGCCTATCTCAACAGACACGGGTGCAATTAGCCCCAGTAGAAGCCTACCGCGATACCTACATCACACCCATCAAAATCGACCCCTTTACCATACCGATTACTGAGAAAGCTGACTTACTGTTACGTCTGAATGAGCAACTCTTAGGATATGGCGATCGCGGTATCAAAAAAGCTTACTCTTATCTGCGTTTCACCCGCGAAGACAAGACCTTTGCTTCTACAGAAGGCTCTTTAATTCAACAGACAATCTACCGTAGCTATCCTGGATTTGGTTGTACTGCGATCGCTAACGGTGATGCCCAAAGCCGCAGCTACGAACGTCCACCTCTTAATATTGGCTACGAGCATATTAATGCACCAGACCTCTTGAGTCAGGTAGAGCGTGTTGCTGAAGAAGCCATTGAAAAAGTTTATGCGCCTAAGGGTCCCTCTGGCATCCGCAGCACTCTTATCCTTAAACCCACTAATCTTTTTCTCACGATTCACGAATCCGTTGGACATCCCACCGAACTGGATCGAGTGTACGGTTACGAAGCCAACTTTGCGGGTACTAGCTTCGCGACAACTGACAAACTGAGTAAGCTGCAATATGCTGCGCCTTGGGTGAACTTCAAAAGCGATCGCACCCAACCTGGAGGACGCAGCACTTTAGGTTATGACGACGAGGGAGTGCGTGCACAAGATTGGCACGTTGTCAAGGATGGAATTTTAGTAGACTACCTGACTGACCGTGAGACAGCTTATCGCCTCGGTCGCCCGACGAGCAACGGTTGTGCTTACGCTGATAGTTGGTCGAGTGTGCC
>JALYGX010000592.1 GCA_030776905.1 Cyanobacteriota bacterium
CCGACTTAAAGCAAGAGCGTCTGCGTTCTTGAGCCAATCGCGCACTTGACTATCAACTATACCCAAACCAGCAGAGGCATCTCAGTTCCCAAGGAAGCCTAATCCACGTTTCTTAATTAACTAAAGAGCGGGTTTTTTGAAAAGATACAGGTAAGTCAAATCCCGATTAGTACCCATCGTCCCACCATACGCTTCATCAATCTGATGTACCGCTACTAATTCCCATTCTTGTTGCCCCACAAAGTTCAATCCTTGCGAAAGATCGTACTCTTCACCATCAACATTGAGTACGCGATAGCCTTTGCGTCCGACTAATCCTTCTCTCTTTACCCAACAGTATGCCTGCAAATATTGCCACTTCATTTTTCAGCCTTAGCGATACAAGCAAATAACGGATTCTACAAGGTTGTTAGAAACTTGGTTTCCCTATACCTAGGAGCGAATCTCATCTAATTTGGCACGCACCGCCTGAATATCTTGCCACATCAGCCACTTAGGGCCGCCCTGCTCCCGTGAAGGATTGCGTAGCAGGTAAGCGGGGTGGAGAATCGGCATACACAGACGACCTTCCCACTCAATCCATGTGCCTCGAATTTTAGTGATTCCACGCTTATCACCAATTAAGCCTTTCACCGCTGTAGCCCCAGTAAGCAGAATAATCTTCGGGTCTACCATGCGAATTTGTTCTAATAAATAAGGTTTACAAGCCGCAATTTCGTCAGCCGTAGGAACCCGGTTACCAGGGGGTCGGCACTTAACAATATTGCAGATATAGACATCCTCCTTAGAGTCGAGTTTGACAGCCTCCAAAATTTTCTCTAGCAGTTGCCCTGCTTTCCCCACAAACGGCAAACCTGTTTCATCTTCGTTTTGACCAGGACCTTCCCCAATAATCATAATTGGAGCTTGGAGGTTGCCACGCCCAACGACCGCATGGGTGCGAGTTGCTCCTAAGTCACATCGATGGCAAGAGTTGCAGTGTTCTGCTAGCGGCACGATTGAGTCGTAAGTGCCGGAAGGAATGGGAATTTTGGCATCGGTGGGAATTAGCTCAAAGTTAAATTTCCCAGGCGTTGGCGCTGTCAAGGCTGACTGATCGAAAAGGCTTAATTGTTCTTCGTTAGACATGAATTTCAGGCTCGTATCCGTGGATGCACAACAAACAATGAGGGTGCGGCAACCCTTTAAATTTTAGATGGGATTGATGTTGACGGAGAGTAAGAACGAAGGGTCAGTATGGTTTTGTAAAGAATTAACCCTTTAGTGCAAGGCAGGCTGAAAAAAAATCAGTCATCATAGTGACAGCGAAGCTGTTAAATGCCGGAGGAAACCATGTCATCTGCACCGCTATTTAGCGATCGCGTCGATGCCGGGGAGCAGCTGGCTCAATCGCTTCTCTCCCACCTGAACGAACTAAAAGCTAGTGGTAGTGAGGCTTTACCGATTGTATATGCACTACCGCGCGGCGGCATTCCCGTAGCAGCACCCGTGGCGCGTCAACTAAATTGCCCTCTGGATATTGTGGTGGCAAAAAAAATTGCAACAGCTCAAAACCCAGAATTAGCAATTGGAGCCGTCACCTCAGAAGGACAGGTTCTTTGGGCAAAACAAAGGCTATTTGAAAAAAAAAATTCTCCCGTGCTGGAAACGGCGCTGCGTCAAGCTCAAGAAAAAGCTCAAGATCAACTGATTCAATTCTCTAGCGGTCGTCCTAAAGTTAGTCCCCAAGGTGCTATAGCCCTTTTGGTTGATGATGGAATTGCCACCGGGATGACAATGGCAGCCGCAACGCAAGCCTTGAAAGCGCAAAATCCAGCACAGATATGGGTTTGTGCGCCAGTAGCGCCGCCTGGATTGATGAAGTGGCTTTCTCGCTGGTGCGATCGCGTTGTTATCCTAGAGACGCCCGATCCGTTCTTTAGTGTCAGTCGCTTCTACACCCAATTTCCGCAGGTTGAAACTGAGGAAGCTCTAGTTTATTTACAGCAACACAACTATCCTCTCAGTAGCGATAGCCAGACCTCAGATGCTCTCAGTCGGGGGTAGCCAAACCCGCAAGGCTGAACTATCCTAACCAGTAAACCTACCCTTGGGAATTAGTTGTTGGTTTTTTCTCAAAAATCTGACAACTAACAACTCACAACTAGCGATTAGCAATGAGACTTTGGCAATTTTGGTCGCGCACTTTACTCCTTACCATCCAGTACAATCCACCTGAGTTTATTGAGCATTTGATGATCTTAGGGACGCTGATTTTAGGGATGAGATGGATATTTACAGATAACTGGCCCTACCTGCTACTAAGTTCCAACTTTGCCCTCGGCGCGGCAATATCTATGTGGGTACGAGAGACGATCGCTCCTTCACATCGTCCGCGTATCGTAATGGTGTTTTCTGTAGCCATGCTGCTCATTTACAGTGCCTATGCCTTTGCTGACATTGCTCGCTATTATTTGTAAGTCCTAGGAATTAGCGTTCAGAGGTTGCAGAGAACGAGGGAATAGTATTACGGCGACTGGTGTAGAATCAAGCGATTATTAGCTGGGTCGTAGGCATAAATTTCTCTTCCGTGGGAAGCTGTGGTAATTTCCCCTGGAGGTGAGTAGCCCATGCTAGTTAAATGAGCGATCGCTTCTTCTAAGTCATCGACTTCTAAGCACAAGCTCATGCCACTTTGAGCAGAATTATTAAACTCTGCTTGATGATTCTGTTTCGGCTTGAAGATTCCCAGACGCAACCCGGATACCTGAAACTCAGCATAAACATCTGGAATATACGGCTTTGGTTCTTGAGCCAGTAGCTGAGAATAAAACTGAACGATCGGGTCGATATTGGTGGCGGCTAAAGTAATGAAGGCGTCAGTGTAGAAAAACGTCATATCCGATCTTATAGCGGTTCTTTGGTGGATAGAACATAGCCAGAATACCTGGCGATTGGAAAAGGACGCTATACTCGCGCTGCGCTGCGTCCGGCTACGCCTATCGCGTCCGGCGGCAAATAGAGCAGCTACACGAAACTTAGCTTGCCCCGTAGGACGAATTTGAGTTCGCACAGGAGGCTCTCGGTCAGTCTGTAGTCTATCGAAGCGCAAAGGCTATATCTGAGCAAAAAGCATGACTTTACCAATTATTCCGGTATTGAGAGCCAAAGGCTTTCTAATTGCTCCCCGCAATTCCCTACAATTAAACCAGTACCCAGTAAAGAATTCAAAGCCTGAATATGGCAAAAACCGTTGCTGATGTCATGAGCCATGACCCGATCATGGTATCGCCCCAAACGCCTCTCAAGGAGGCTATAAAAATTCTTGCTGAACGACGTATTAGCGGTTTGCCAGTGGTAGATGATGCAGGCAAACTGGTAGGCGTTATTTCAGAAACAGATTTATTGTGGCAAGAAACAGGAGTAGAGCCGCCAGTCTACATCATATTTCTGGACAGCGTTATTTACTTGGAAAACCCAGCCCGTCATGATAAAGACCTGCACAAGGCGCTGGGGCAAACGGTTGAGGAAGTGATGAGTGGCGATCCAGTAACCGTGAAACCCGATCAACCTTTGCGCAAAGCCGCCAAGCTCATGCAGGAAAAATCAATTCGACGACTGGCAGTGACTGACGATGCTGGTAAGGTGATTGGTATCCTCACCCCTGGAGATATTGTTCGGGCAATGGCAGTTGAGCTTGAAAAGTAATTGAGTAGCTACTTAAACTTATCTGCGCCTGAGACAGAATTCCTGGTTTAATTCATTCTAAGGAAGTGCAGGAGTCAACTTGGACTTCAACTATGGACTGCCTGCTGCCTTTTGCTCTTACTCGCCTCTTGCACAATCTCCCTAACCCCCCTGATTCATGGGGGAATTGCCAGATTCTGAATCTTAATAACTAATAGTCGATAATTAACAATTACCAATGAGCGTTACTCGTGAATCTGTCCAACAACTGCTAAGTTCAGAAGACTTTGGTCAGCGTATTAGTGGGGTCAACCAGCTACGCCAACTGGAACCATCGGTAGCATTTGAGTTAATCCAGCCAGTTGTGACCGATCGCAATACTCGTGTTCGATATGCAGCGGTTAGCCAGCTAGATACGCTAGGAAATCAGGATTTGCAAGCAACGTTGAGGCTATTGCGCGATCGCCTAATCAATGACTTGGAACCAGATGTTCAGGC
>JALYGX010000593.1 GCA_030776905.1 Cyanobacteriota bacterium
ATAGTTTCAAATTTGCGGCGACATTGCAAGAAGCTCATGCCGGAGAGAAACCCGTGTTAATTAGAATTGAGACTAAGGCGGGACATGGTGCTGGCAAGCCCACTACTAAAATTATCGAGGAACTTGCAGATGAGTGGGCGTTTTTAGTTCGGATTCTAGATATATCAATCAGCTAATTTATTTATGGCTAGCAGTAGGTTGTTAGAAGTAAGGCTAACAACCTTGCTTTGGGTTGCGGAAAAATAAACTAATGATTTGTAGCTAATACTCGCATCTTGCACCAAGTCTTTCATCTACAATGAACAGATTACATTTTCTACTGCCTAGCGTTGGTCTACTTTTAGCTATTGGATGTAGTGCGAAAGCAACGCCAATTAGTAACGCGCAACTATCTTCTACTGCTCCTAAAGAAACAGCATCCCCTGGTGGTATTGTCAGTTCTGGATTAGCCAAAAATTCAGCTAGTTCCGTCAACAACTCTACACCTAACAAATCTTCTGTTTCTCAGGTTGTCTGTCCTCAAGCTAATACTCAGGCTGAAATTAATCAGTGTTTGGGACAAGATGCTAGGGCAGCAGACAAAAAATTAAATCAGACTTATCAGCAACTACTTAGAAGATATGAGGCAGCAAATCCAGCGCGGCAAAAATTAGTTGATGCACAATTAGCTTGGATTAAATATAGAGATGCAACGTGTGCTTTTTCATATACTCGCTTTTCCGGTGGTTCTATTGCTCCTAGCGTTTACTCAAGCTGCATTAAACGGGTGACACAACAACGAATAGCTGATTTTGAGAGTTATATGAAAGAAGGGGTTTTTTACTAGGAAACCTAAGGATGGGAAAAAGGCGATCGCCTTTTCCCTATCTGCCCTTGTCTTCACAGTGCCTGACATTCCTTCTAAACATTTGCAGAGAGAAATGGCAGGCTTTCTGCTACTGGGTCTTTAACAGTAACCTCTTGCTTTCTTGCCCAATATTCGCTCAAGAAGTGAATTTGCCTTAAACCCACAATTAAATTGAGACCCGGTACGAAAATCCACCAAACTACAAGCGGTTCTTTTAACCCTTCTTGGCGATAAAGCTTGTTAACTGTTCTATAGAGTTTGAACTGAACGATGTAAATCCAGGCAACACCTAGCAAGGAAAACCAACCAAACCATCCAGGAACATCAGGGTCAAGCACCCATAAAGCTTGGGGAACTGCCACACCTAAGACAAACGGTAGTAAACACAGTGTTCCTGACCACCCATAACCGTTGTAACGGCGCAGTTCCTCCTGGATAATCCATTTGTACCAGCCGTAATAAAGCATCAGAGTAGCAACTGAGAAAAGAATTACTTGCCACAGAGGGCGGGGTTTACCTAAAGGCTGGTCGGACATAGTCGTTGATGAACTTAAAATCTGCTGGGATAGTAGTAACATTTCTTAATATATATGAGGTGAAGCTGCTCAGACCAGAACAGGTTGCACCTCTATAAAAAGCAGAGGTCTGCACTGATTTTTTTAGGCGTTGCCAACATTAAGGCGATCGCACATCAAAAATCCCCTCAGACCCAGAACAGGCAATCTATCCCCAGGGACATTGACACGGTTTAAAGGTAAGCGCTGAAATCTGTCTAGGGACTGTTTGAGATTTTCTACCTATAGACGGCTTAGTAGCATTTAGCTGCCCATAAGTAATATCTCGCTAGTTCTGTAGATAAATTGCCCCTACTAAAAACGAAGAGCGAAACTAGAACGAGATGGTGACAGTAACAAGCTCTCAGAAGCAGCGCTATGGCGTTGCTGTATTAGCCGTTGTGTTAGCACTGCTGCTGATGCTGTGGCTAAACCCTTGGGTTGCCATGACCAAGTCTCCATTTCTCATGTTTTTTGGAGCGGTGATGGTGAGCGCTTGGTATGGGGGCATGGAAGCAGGGCTTTTAGCCACCTTTTTGTCGGCTGTGTTAAGCACTTATTTTTTTATATATCCAATCAATTCCCTAACTCTCGATCTAACCAACAGCGTGCGGCTGCTCTTGTTCGTGCTACAGGGAATACTATTCAGTGCGCTATGCGGGGTATTACGTACTACCAATCGGCGGCTTGAGGTGAGCTGGCTGAAGCTAAGGGCGAGCGAAGAGCGTTATCGCCGCCTAATTGATACCGCCTATGAAGGCATCTGGACAACGAATGCCGAGGGACGAATAGACTACGTCAATCAGCGGATAGCCCAGATGCTTGGCTACAGCATGGAGGAAATGCTCGATCGTTCGGTTTTTGAGTTTATGGATGAGGTAGCCCGCCGCGAAGCCCAGCAGAATTTCGAGCGCCGCAAGCAGGGCATCACCGAGCAATACGACTTGCGGTTCCGTCGCAAAGATGGCTCCGATCTCTGGACGATTGTGTCTACCAATCCCATCTTGAGCGAGACAGGCGAGTTTCAGGGAGCGATCGCCATGATTACCGATGTAAGCGATCGAAAACTTGCTGAAGCCGAATTACGGGAAAGCGAAGAACGATTTCGCCACATGGCAGATACGGCTCCCGTCTTGATCTGGATGTCGGGGACTGACAAACTCTGCAATTACTTTAATAAAGGCTGGCTTGACTTTACCGGACGGACAATGGAACAGGAGCTTGGGAATGGTTGGACTAAAGGCGTTCATCCCGATGATTTCCAGCGTTGTTTAGATACTTACGTGAATGCGTTTGATGCCCGTCAGGAATTTACGATGGAGTATCGTCTCAGACGCTTTGATGGGGAGTATGGCTGGGTTTTAGATATAGGGGTGCCCCGGTTCGCACCCGATGGTAGCTTTCTCGGCTATATCGGCTCATGTATCGACATTAGCGATCGAAAACGTGCGGAAGCAGAAATCCAGCGATTTAACGAGAGCCTCGAACAACGAGTCGAAGAGCGCACCGCTCAACTGGAAGCCGCCAATAAAGAACTTGAATCCTTCTCCTATTCCGTTTCCCATGACTTGCAAGCACCACTGCGGCATATTAGTGGTTTCGTAGAATTGCTCCAGAAACAGACGGCTGGAACTCTGGATGATACGAGTGTGCGTTACCTCAATACCATCACCCGAACCGCTAAACACGCAAGCACGCTGATCGATAACTTGCTGGCGTTTTCCCGAATGGGGCGCACCGAAATGCGCTATACGACGTTCAACATGGCTCAACTGGTCAAAGAAGTGAAACGCGATCTAGAGCAAGAAATCAACGGACGTGCGATCGCGTGGCAGATTGAGGAATTGCCCGAAGTGCAAGGTGACCCTGCCATGTTGCGATTGGTGTTGAGCAATTTGATAGAAAATGCTCTCAAGTATAGCCAGACAAGAGCGATCGCCAAAATCGAAATCGGTAGTCTTGATCAAGATGGTGAGATCGTGTTCTTCGTTCGCGATAATGGCGTTGGATTCGATATGCGGTACGTTCACAAGCTCTTTGGTGTGTTCCAACGCCTACACAGCGATGCACAGTTCAAGGGGACTGGCATCGGGCTAGCCAACGTCCGACGGATTATCCATCGTCATAGAGGTCGCACTTGGGCAGAGGGTGAAGTAGACGGCGGTGCTACCTTCTACTTCTCACTGCCCAAGCTTGCACAATAGGCATCATGCGCGACGGTGCATAATAACGAAGGAATAAAAGTCTGTTTCCTCACTCAGCACTCAACGCCTTAAGAGAAGGGGCGGAATGCAAGAACTAAAGCGAATTCTGCTAGTTGAAGACAGTGCTAACGATGTCGAGTTAATCCTAGCAGCGCTGGCTGAAAGTTCTCTGGCAAATGAAGTAGTTGTGGTGCGTGATGGAGAGGAGGCGCTAGATTATCTGTATCGACGGGGAGTTTTTCGGCTGCGGATGGAAGCTGCTCCGGTTGTGGGGCTTTTCTGGGCTGTGGTCAATCAGCCACCTCCCGGCTCTACGTGCGCTCTACGCAATAGCTAGTAAGTAAAAGGTTGGAAGTCGATGAAACTACTGCGTATCCTGCTGCTTGAAGACAGTTTATTGGACACAGAACTCATCCAGGAACTTTTGACGGCTAGCAGGATTGACTACGAACTGATGCGAGTAGAGACACGCAGTGACTTTGTAACGGCATTAGAACAAGACACGTTTGACCTGATTCTCTCCGATTATTCACTACCGTCCTTCGATGGAATTTCGGCTCTGAAACTGGCGCAAGCCAATTGCCCTCACGTGCCGTTTATCTTTGTTTCCGCGACTCTCGGTGAAGAATTGGCGATCGAAACCCTGAAAAGCGGTGCCACAGACTATGTGCTCAAACAACGGCTAGAGCGGCTGGTGCCAGCGGTGCAACGAGCATTGCGCGAAACCAAGGAGCGGTTTGATCGTCACAGAGCTGAGTCAGAATTACGCAAGCTGGCAGCGGAGTTAGAAGTACGGGTGGAGGAACGAACCGCCCAGTTAGCTAAAGTTAATCAGTCGTTAAGAGAGCAAATTGTTGAACGTCAACGGGTAGAAGAATCGTTGCGGCAAAGTGAATCTACCCTCCGCAGCTACTTTGAACTGCCGCTGATCGGGATTGCGATTACTTCACAGGAGAAGAGCTGGCTTGAAGTCAATGACAAGCTATGCGACACCTTCGGGTATAAGCGGCATGAATTGATGCAAATGACTTGGGTCGAGCTAACCTACCCAGACGATCTGGAGGCTGACCTAGAGCAGTTCAACCAGATTTTAGCAGGTAGTATTGAGGGCTACCTGATGGACAAGCGGTTCATCCGCAAAAACGGTGAAGTGATTCATGCGAGTATGTCGGTTCGCTGCGTCCGTCGGGCAGATGGATCGATTAATTATTTTGTGGCATTAGTTCAGGATATTACTGAGCGCAAGCGAGCTGAAAAAGAGAGGGAACAGCTAATTTCTGAGCAAGCGGCTCGCGTAGAAGCAGAGGAGCAGGGTCGAAAATCGGCATTTCTCGCCGAGGTAAGTACCCAATTAGCCTCCTCGCTCGACTACGAAACGACCCTAGCCAGTGTAGCGAAACTAACAGTGCCCTTCATTGCTGATTGGTGTGCTGTGGATATTCTCGATGAAGACCAAGTGATTCGTCGGGTGGCGCTGGCTCATTCCGAGCCATCGAAACTGGAGCTGGCATGGGAACTCAATCGACGCTATCCGGAAACTATCAATGGGGATATGGGGTTACCAACAGTATGGCGTACAGGTAAGTTAGCGATCGCTAGTGAGATTACCGACTCCCACCTAGTAGCCGCCGCCCAAGACGCCGAGCATCTGCAAATCCTCCGCGAGCTAGGCTTAAAGTCCGCTATAGTCGTGCCTCTGCTAAGTCGCGGGCGGACATTTGGGGCAATTACATTTGTGATAGCTGAGTCGGAGCGTCGCTATAAGGCGGCTGATTTATCGCTGGTAGAGGATTTAGCCCGTCGCACTGCCCTAGCTGTTGATAACGCGCTGCTGTACCGCGAAGCTCAAGCTGCGCGACAGATTGCTGAACAGACAGCGGAACGAAACGCTACTCTGCAAGCCGTCACCTCTGCCTTTAGTGAAGCTCTCACCCCAGCACAAGTTGGTGAGGTTGTGGTCAATCAAGGATTAGCGGCTTTGAAAGCCACGGCGGGCTTTGTCGTGCTACTCACAGACAACGACAAGACTTTGGAGTTAGTCGGCGCTTGCGGGTATCCCCAGGAAATACTAAATACATGGAGTCGCTTCCCGCTCACAGCCTCTTTACCAATAACTGATGCCGTCAGAACTCAGCAACCCATCCTGATTGAATCCCGTGCAGTTTGGGCTGAACGATATCCACACCTCGCCACTGCATACGCTACTAGTAACACGAATGCCTGGGTCGCCATGCCACTAATTGTAGAGGGGCGCAGCGTCGGGGGGTTGGGTTTAAGCTTTGTTCAGCCTCAGACCTTTAGCGAAGAGGACTGTGCCTTTATGCTGGCGTTGGCGCAGCAGTGTGCCCAAGCGATCGAACGCGCCAGGGCTTATGCCGCCGAACGAGAGGCACGAGCTGAAAGTGAAGCGGCACGCAGCACGGCAGAAGCGGCTAACCGCACTAAGGATGAATTCTTAGCTACCCTCTCCCACGAGTTGCGTACACCCCTCAATGCGATGCTGGGTTGGACTCACTTACTGCGCACTCGGAAGATGGATGAGGCAAAGATGGCTCGCGCTTTAGAGACGATTGATCGCAATACGAAGTCTTTGGCGATGCTGATTGAGGATATATTGGATGTCTCGCGCATTATGATGGGCAAGCTTCACCTTTCTGCGGATGTTTGCCAATTAGTCACTGTTGTGGAAGGTGCAATCGAATCTGTACGCCCAGCCGCTGAGGCAAAAACGATTGAACTAGAGTTGTGCGGCGCTCCATCTACGGGATCGGTTTGGGGCGATGCCAACCGCTTGCAGCAGGTAGTTTGGAATTTGCTCTCCAACGCCATTAAGTTCACTCCCAATGGTGGGCGAGTGGAGGTGAAACTGGAATGCCATTCAGATGAGTCAACCCATTGTCCCTATGCTCAGATTCAAGTTAGCGATACTGGTAAGGGCATTTCTCCTGAGTTTCTGCCCTATGTATTTGAGCGCTTTCGCCAAGAGAACAACACTACGACCAGGACACATGGAGGGCTAGGATTAGGGTTAGCACTTGTCCGCTATTTGGTGGAATTACACGGCGGTACTGTTCACGCCGCCAGTCCAGGCGAGGGATTGGGAGCAACGTTTACCGTGCAACTGCCTCTTTGGGCTGTCCAAACGGCATCCAGCCCTCAGTCGTTGGTTACTCCGACGGTTAGCGACACCATGCCTTGCGATCGCGATCGGGAAACGGTAACGGCGTTAGAACCGCCAACGGCTATTTCAGCACCTCGCTTACCCGCACTTAACGGCTTGCGGGTGCTAGTCGTTGATGATGAAGTCGATGCCAGAGAGTTAGTCACTACCATACTGCAACACAGTGGAGCACAAGTGACAGCCGCTGCTTCAGCTAGTGAAGCCTTTAGCTTGCTCTCACAGTTAAAAGCCGATGTCTTGGTCAGTGATATTGCCATGCCTCAAGTTGACGGCTACGCATTTATCCGCAAAGTGCGGGAACTCGAAGCACAACGCGGCGAATACATTCCCGCCTTAGCTTTGACTGCCTATGCCAAGGAAAGCGATCGCCAATTATCTCTAGAGGCAGGGTTTCAGGTACATTTACCCAAGCCTTTCAATCCCAATGAGTTAGTCCGTGTCATCACCAAGCTGGCTAAATACAAACGGAAAGTTGTTAATTCTTAGTTAAGTGGTTGTCCAAAAATAACTTCGCACATAACCTATCGTTTTTTGTCATGAGTCCTTAGTTCTTGGATCTTGACCAATGACCAATGACAACGAGCAAGACTTGTAAAAACGAGCAATTAATTTTTATTCGACACCTAAGCGATCGCACATTTAACTCACCTATTTGTCAAAGCACTGAAGAGTGATAGCCTCGCTGTAGCGAGACATTGAGCATCGGAGCGAACACTGTGAAAAGACCTCTAAATATACTCTTCACTTGTCACTCTTCACTCATCACTCTTCACTATTAATTACAGCTTTGAACCAGGACGAGGAGCCGTTAGAGCATCCCAGGCAGCTTTGGCAGCATCAGCAAGGCGATCGCCCAGCGACGACACTTCCTTCATAATCGACTCCCAATTTTTCTGGGCATCCATCTGGAGCAGTTTAAAGGAGTATTCAATCCGATCTTTATCGAATACTGGATCGCGTTCAATGGCTTCCCTAATTTGCCGCACAGCAGTTAAATAGGTGTCGAGAGTCAGTTCACCAGCACCTTTTGCCTCTGACTGCGCCCGCTTTTTGATCGCTTCAATTAGCGCCAGTGTTTCTTGCTGTACCTTCTCAGATGCATCAGGCATTTCTTGCTCAACCAGGGCACGCATAGTTGGGTCATACTCTGTTAAAGCACGCTCTTTTGGCACAGTGGATTCAGAAGTCATTTGATTTCTCCTTGCGTGAGGTTAATGGCTTTGAACTTGAAAAAATCTCCTTTACTCGCCAAGATATACAGAACTCAAGATTTCGGCTTCCCACTCAGGTATAATCAATTGCTTTTTCTACATCACCCCACAATCCTTGTAGACTAAAGGCAAGCCCCTTCACAAAAGTTGACCTGAATAGGAAAGCTTGCCTTGACTGAAAACTCGATCGCTCTCCAAACCTTATCGCGTAGTGAACTTCGGCAGCAGATTGGTACCCAACTGCAAACGCTGCTAGAGGAAGAGAACCTCCAGGATGCCAAGCAGTTGTTGCTTCCAATCAAGCCTGTGGACGTTGCAGAAGCGATTGAAGGGTTACCTGAGGGGAAGCAAGCGATCGCATTCCGTTTGCTTCCTAAACTAGAGGCGATCGAGGTGTATGAATACCTCGACTCTAGCGTTCAGCAGTCTCTCATTGAGGAGTTCAAGCGTCAAGATGTCCTCGATATCGTGGATAAAATGTCGCCAGATGACCGAGCGAGGTTGTTCGACGAATTACCTGCCAGAGTCGTCCGCCGTCTAGTCGAACAACTCACCCCAAAGGAACGCGAAGCTACAGCTTTGTTATTGGGTTACGAAGCCAATACAGCAGGGCGGATCATGACGCCTGAATACATCTCCCTAACTGAAACCTTAACTGTTAGCGAAACCTTAGAACGGATTCGCAGTTTAGCTAGAGTTACCGAGACAATTTATTACCTGTATGTCACCGATGGGGCACGAAGCTTAAGTGGGATTGTCTCATTGCGCGACTTGGTGACGGCTCAACCCCACTGCACCCTTGGTGAACTGATGGCGCGTGATGTGGTCTACGTGTACACAGATACTGACCAAGCAGAAGTTGCACGATTAATTCAACGATACGACTTTCTGGCAGTGCCCGTAGTTGACCGAGAGCAGCGTCTAGTCGGTATTGTCACCGTCGATGATGTAATTGACATCTTGGAGAAGGAAACAACCAAGGATATTTATGCCTTAGGTGGTGGCGTGCAATCGGGGGGTGACAATTACTTTCAAACCAACTTATTCGTCGTTGCCCGTAAACGAGTTGTTTGGTTATTCGTCTTGCTGCTCACGAATACGGTTACGGGCACCATTATCCGATCGCAGGAGGCTATCTTACAGCAAGTGGTGACCCTAGCGGCCTTTATTCCCCTGCTGACTGGTACGGGTGGTAATGTAGGTGCCCAGTCTTCCACAGTAGTGATTCGCGGCTTGAACACCGAGGAAATACAAAATTTGGGCACATTTCGAGTCGTATTGCGAGAGGTGATGGCAGGAGCCTTATTAGGGACAATTCTGGGAACAGTAGCAACGCTTTGGGCTTACTGGCTGCAAGGAGATTTTTCGGTATCGCTAGCGGTAGGGGGTTCTCTAGTAGCGATCGCCATTCTCGCCTCGTTTGCAGGTTCAGCCCTACCGTTTCTATTCCGCTCATTTGGCTTAGATCCAGCCTTGATGTCAGCACCCTTTATTACAACAGCGGTTGATGTTTTAGGCGTTTTAATTTATTTCAATATTGCCAAGCTAGTTTTAGGGATTAGTTGAGTTTTGAGTGAACACGCTTCAGCTATCCCAGAGGCGCTGGCAGTGCGGATGGTACGATCATGATTAAAATTTGGCAATGTGATTGAGGGAGAATCGCTATGTCCAGCAATCGCAGCGGGTTAGGGATTGCAGAATATGTTTGTGTCGCTGGTTCAGTCATCGGGTCAGCGATCGCGTTAATTTACAATCAAGCGATTTATGGGTTAGCACCCATTTCACTTTCCCTGATACTCAACTTAATTAACCGCCACCGCTTAGAACAACTGTGTGAACAGAGTAGCGCCGCCAGTACCGAGGTACAGCCGTTAAAAAGTGAAATCAATTCATTGAGCGCTGCTAACAACCAATTTAAGCAGGATGTCCAAAATCTCGTACCCAGGCAGGAACTGACTTCTATCGTTTCCAGGGTTGATGAACTTAATGAGCGGCAAAAGGGGTTACAACTTTCCCTGGTTCCCCTGCAATCGCGACTGGATGACCTCATTGCAGAATTCAACAAGCGTCCTGAATTGGAACAGATTGAGAGTTTGGCGTTTGTCATCAAGGCACTCAAAGAGTCTATCGATGAACTACCTCAGCCAGAGCGATCGCCACAGCATTTTGTTGAGCTTCAGCAGCAAATAGAGCGTGCTTTAGTACAGTTATCTCAAAACTCCGAAAGAGTAGAACGCTTGGAAAAGGCGATCGATCTATCGCGGCATCAGCTACAGCATCAATTATTAGAGCTACAGCACCAACTATTAGAGCCTCGTTAAGCAGAATGGTCACAGGTTCAAACAGTTAAATAAGGCAAAAAGGTAAGCTAGATGAATTAGAGCAATACCAAAAACAGCACAAAAGGTAAGAACGAGAAGCCGCAAGGCTACATAAGCTTGAAAACTCATAAATACATATCGTTAAGATTTTATGAGTTCATGTTGCCGACAAACACTTCTCAAAACGTCTTCCTTATGTTCAAGTCTCGTGTAATCCCTTTGGACAGTTTCCTCAATGCCGCTCTTCGTATCAGCGCCTACTAAGAAGAGTAGACATCTGGCACGAATACTTAAAACTACGCCTCGGTTCTCACCAAAGCGGCAACATAACAGGAAAAATAGAGCCAAATCCCACTTGGAGAACAGCTCAATTTTGCCTTACATTCGTTTTACTAGTTGTAAGACAATTACTAACTCTAAACTATTTAAAAGCGGGTTAAAAAGCCCTTAAAGTACGCTTTCCGATTCGGGAGCAACAATTTCGCCCTCTACTTTAATCAGATTGTCTTGGTCGGTAATTAGGTCGCTTAGTTCAGTAATTTTGACACCCATTTGGTCGCAAGCTTGCTTGAGTTCTTGACTGAAACTGTTGAGATTATCACCATAGCCACAGAGTTCGGCAGCAGTTTCAATTCCCTGTTTGGCGTTAGCTCTTGCACAATCAACTAATTCTAAGCCTTTGAGGGGAGT
>JALYGX010000594.1 GCA_030776905.1 Cyanobacteriota bacterium
ATCTTTATAACCAAACCACAGCAAGCCAAGCTGAGTATCAACATCGAAGCGCCCAAAAGCTTCTAAGGATTGTTTTGTGATGTCATCAGTTGCAAATGTCATATAAATCTCCGATTGAATGTACTAAATCCTCAGTTTCCTGAGTAATTAAGGTAGCTTTGTTGCCCCTTCATTACAATTTTTAATAAATAGACACCTAGGGTTAACCCTGCTATGGACGGATATCGGGTTCCCTGCTAAAGAGAGAGGTAAAGAGTACCTTCTTCGTTAAGTTTGATGACAAAACTGCTGATTTTTTGACAGAACGCTACTAGTGCCGCTCCCGTGGAAGGCCAACCTGCACTAGAAATTGGAGCATCTACTGATGCTCATCTGTAAGTTTGGCAATCTGCTCGACACTGGCAAGGCTTGCCCTATGAATTGATCAAAACAGTGGAACACCCAACACCTCGTGGGAGTAGCAGTGGGTTTTCCTACAACCAACAAGTAATCGCTACTTACCCCGCATTAGCGAAGCCAGAGACTGATGCTTGCGCAAATCCAGCAAGTCGGCAAGGCTCTCATTTCTTCCATCTAGAGGATGGCTCTCCTCCGGTGCTAATACGGTTACCTGAGTCAGATTTTCGTCAGGCCTGGGCCGCCTATCTAGAGTCTGAACGGTGGGTTGCCAAGGAACTAACTGTACCGTCCTTGAAATAGGATGGTCTGTTGGTGAAGGGTGCCGTCGTTTTCTCCCTACAGTCGAAACCGAGCTTAACCCTTTGGAGGGGCGGCGACTCTGAGCTGAAGTTATCAGAACAAAAGTAAACAGTAAGGTTCCCGCTGCACAACCTATGGCGATCGCACTAAATAAGGATAGGGACAAATCATCTTTTGGTGTGGATACCTGAACGGTTACGGGAGCAGGGGTTGGCTTAGGCGTCTCTTGCTCGTTCAGTCCTGGATTTAATAGACCGAGAGCTGCACAACCACCAACCAAGAGGAAGGCTACCCAAAGTCCTCCGCACACCGCAATTGGATGTTTGTGGAGTAGCTGCTTTAGAGGCTGGAGGCGGTATTGCTGTTCAGGAGAATTATTAGATGGGTTGAGCATCGACGCCCTTCACAGACAGGATAAATATTGCAACGCGGATTTTCTCTTTACAGGAGTAAGTTCCTGTACTCACGGAATTTTAGCACGGCTACCCCATCCCACCAATTCCTGTCAAAAATCTCTATCCTCTTTGGTCGTTAACCCGATCGCCGCATTCCTATCAGATACGCTACAGTGACAATCGCAAGCTACTAATTGAAAGGTGACACACAACGATGGGTGTAGAGCTGACTTCCACAATCGGCGACGCATTAGGTGCTGGCTCCACCAACGATGATGAGCAGCAACAAGAAATAAGCCAAGATGTCCAATTAGCAACCAACCCGCATCATTCGGCACAAACATCTAAAGTCTGGACGATTGAGGATAGTGAAAAGCTCTATCGGATTCCCGGATGGGGAGAGCCGTACTTTTCGATTAACGCCGCTGGTCGTGTCACGGTTTCTCCCAAAGGCGATCGCGGTGGTTCTCTGGATTTGTTGGAACTGGTAGAGGCGCTCAGGCAGCGTAACCTGGGACTGCCGCTGTTGATTCGTTTTTCGGATATTTTGGCAGACCGGATCGAGCGGTTGAACGCCTGTTTTGCCAAAGCGATCGCCCGCTACAGATACCCAGGCAGTTATCAAGGAGTCTTTCCCGTCAAGTGCAACCAAAACCGACACCTCGTTGAGGATTTGGTGCGATTTGGTCAACCGTATCAATTTGGTCTGGAAGCGGGTTCTAAACCGGAATTAACGATCGCCCTAGCCACGTTGAAGACGCCCAACTCTCTGCTGATTTGTAATGGTTACAAAGACCGAGAATATATTGAGACGGCAATGTTAGCGACGCGCTTGGGACAGAAAGCACTAATTGTTCTAGAACAGCTAGAAGAAGTGCAGTTGGTGATTGACGCGGCGCGTCAGTTGGGGATCGAACCGATGCTAGGGGTTCGCGCCAAGCTAAATACCAAAGGCACAGGACGTTGGGGAGAATCATCAGGCCAGCGAGCTAAATTTGGTCTGACCATTCCTGAAATCCTCAGCGCTGTTGACCAGTTGAGGAACGCTGGAATGCTCAGTTCCTTGCAGCTACTACACTTCCACATCGGCTCTCAAATTTCTGCCATCAGCACCATCAAAGACGCCATTCGAGAAGCTAGCCAGATTTACGTGGAGCTTTGCACTCTCGGTGCCAATATGCAGTATCTCGATGTCGGTGGCGGTTTAGCGATCGACTACGACGGCTCTAAAACGAACTTCCATGCCTCGAAAAACTACAATATGCAGAATTATGCCAATGATATAGTTGCCGAGGTGAAGGAAGCTTGCGAGGGGCGTCAGTTGCCAGTCCCCGTGCTAATTAGTGAGAGTGGAAGGGCGATCGCTTCCCATCAATCCGTACTCATCTTCGACGTTCTCAGCACAAGTGATGTCCACTCAGAAATCCCTGCACCCGTCCAGGAAAAAGAGCATTTAATTATTCGCAACCTTTGGGAAACTTACCGCACTATCAGCGTTGAGAACTCCCAGGAAGCCTACCACGACGCCATCCAGTTCAACGAAGAAGCAAAAAGCCTCTTTAGTCTCGGTTACCTCACTCTCACCCAGAGGGCAAGAGCCGAGCAACTGTATTGGGCGTGCTGCCAGAAAATTCTCGAAATTTCCCGGACTCAAGACTACGTCCCCGATGACTTGGAAGACTTAGAAAAAAGCATGGCGTCGATTTATTACGTCAACCTTTCCGTCTTCCAATCCGTACCCGATGCTTGGGCAATAGACCAGCTATTTCCGATTATGCCCATCCACCGACTCGATGAAGAACCAACGCAACGGGCTGTTCTGGCGGACCTCACCTGCGATAGCGATGGCAAGATCGACCAATTTATTGACCTGCGGGATGTCAAATCAGTCCTGGAACTACACCCACTTCAGGAGGCTGGGAAAATTTCATCCTCAACGACTAATACCCAATCCAGAGAACCTTATTACTTAGGACTCTTCCTGGCGGGTGCTTATCAGGAGATTATGGGCAACTTACATAACTTGTTTGGGGATACCAATGCCGTCCACATCCAATTAACGCCCAGAGGCTATGAAATCGAACAAGTGGTAAAGGGCGATACGGTTACAGAAGTTTTGGGTTACGTGCAGTACGATGCCGAAGACTTGGTCGAAAGTATCCGCCGCCGCACTGAACAAGCTCTACAAGAGAACCGCATTACCCTGGCAGAAGCTCAACGGCTGCTGCAAAACTACGAGCGCAGCTTAAGTACTTATACTTATTTGAGTTATTAGAAGGTTGTTAGTTGTTAGAGGGATCTTGATAAGTCCCTAAAACCTAGGGAGTAGAGAGTAGCCGCGCCCTTCTTACCACTAACAACTAACCCCTAACAACTAACAACTAGCTATCGCTACCCAAGAGTTCTGCGATCGCCTGTCGCTCTGCCGGTTCTTGGGGTGGCAGGCTCCTACGGGTATCGGTAATCAACCAATCTAAGGCAGCGGCTTGAACGTCAATGGTTGCACCCGTCTTGTCAACGCAGTAGCGTCCAAATACCAGCTTATCTACTAAGCGCACTCCCGCTCCTAAACGGGAATATTCAAAAATCACGCTGTTATCGACGGTTGCCCCGCTACAGATCCAGCAATTTGGGCCAATCATCGACGGGCCAATAATCTTTGCTCCATCTTCAATATGGGTCATGCCACCGATATAAACGGGACCTGTGATGTCCACTTTGTCCCAATTTACGGCTACATTCAAGCCTGTGTAGATACCCGGAGCCACTTCTTTTCCGGGAATCGAGACATTCTTGATTTCTCCGAGCAGGACACTCCGAATCGCGTGCCAGTAGTCTGGCACTTTGCCAATATCCACCCACTCGAAATTCATGGGCACTCCATAAAATGGGGCACCCATTTCTACCAGTTTGGGAAATAGCTCCCCACCAATGTCATATTCCTGACCAGAGGGGATATAATCTAACACTTCAGGCTCAAAAATATAAATGCCTGTATTGATATTGGTACTCAGGGCTTCGTCTACTGAGGGCTTTTCCTGGAAGGCTTTAATCCGACCTGACTCGTCCGTCACGACAACACCGTAGCTAGGAACCTGCTCTCGCTCGACAGATTTCATCACTACCGTAGCAATTGACCCCTTTTCCTTATGCCACTTCACTGCCGTCGTCAAATCCAGGTCAATCAGGGCATCCCCGCACAGAACGACAAACGTATCGTCAAAAAAGGGATAAAAGTCTTGGATGCGGCGCATTCCACCCGCCGAACCAACAGCTTCGCCAACAAGTTGACCATCGACAATTCGACCTTCAAACGAATAAGCAATCTCAACGCCGAATCGCTGTCCGTCGCGGAAATAGCCTTCAATTTCGTTAGCCAGGTGACTAACGTTGACGACAACTTGGTCAAAGCCATGCTGTCGTAGCAGTTCTAGTAAAAACTCCATCACTGGTTTTTGCAGGATGGGAATCAAGGGTTTGGGAATGGTGTAAGTGATGGGACGAACGCGAGTCCCTTTACCAGCCGCCAGAATCATGGCTTTCATTAATTTTTTTCCTCAACCTAGGCCACAGATTATTTGGTTTGGTCAATTGAGTCTGATTTTAACCAGTTCGTCGCTCTTAAGTGCTGAACTGTGTTATGTGCACTTCATCCGATGTACCAGGAATGGTGACAGGGATTGGGTAACAAACTGAATGCCTACCCTTCAGAAATATCCTTCTGGGAGCGGCGTATAGACTACAGCTTGCTTAAGCTTCAAGTCCTGACCCAGAAGATAACACCCTCGTACTATTTATGTCAGTGTACGGATTTTTAAGTCTTGGTAGAACTCCTCTTGGGATAACTCCACTTTAGACTGAGCCGACAACAGTAGCAGTGCCCAGAAGACACCCACCCGATCGCCTGCTCTTTGTTCAGTTACATCAGCACCACTATCGTGCGAAGCGTTTGGGTTCCCCGTAGAGGGGTCCAAAGAGTAGCCTTCTGCGTTATCCAAGTGGGTGGGCAACGCCCGACAGGAGTAGCTATCCGGTTCGCCAGAAGGGTTCCCGTTCCCTGTAGGAGTTCCTGTTGGCACCGCCTGCTTAGAGAGAGTAGGGTAGGGTAGGGAATTCGCTTCATCCAACGCAACTGATGACAACGTCCACCACTCTAACAGTTGCTCTAGATTCAGCCAATCTTTTCCCGCAGATAGTTCTTGCCAATGACGAGAGAGAAACACTTCCAGCCGTGTTGCGATTTCTGTCAAATTTTCATCATGAGCCAGATGAGCGATCGCTTTCGCGGCTTGAGTGCGAGATACAGAACGAGGCGGTTTGGAGCGAGAACGGATGGGATCTTCACCCAGTTGGGCTGCCATCTGCTGCAATTGGTCGATCAGTTCTTGCAGCGTTACCGGACGTTTCTTAGGTGGTGGGGCGGCAGCACGGCGGCGCAGATGGCGCTCTAGATGCAGTGGCAATCGAGTTTGCCCCCCGACATCGAGTTCCTCGTCCTCGTCCGTGAGTTCTAAGTCTTCTGACTCCTCTAGACGCCCCAAGGTGTCAGCTTTGAGTAAGACTAGCATTGACGCCCACAAAAACGCTTGACCCGATTGGGATAAGTCAGCGTCACGCCGTCCGGGTTCGGTTTCATTTCCTAATGCCAATTCACTTAAATAGCGGTCAATTACCTCAATGACTTGGACATCCCACGGGTTAATTTCCCCGCGCTGTGCCAAGTCAATGAGGAGAGCGATCGCTTCCTGAGCCGGTGTTTCAGTCATCGCGTGCTGCCGTTGGTAGTCTGCCACACTGTTAAAGAGGTTAGGGCGAGAAAACACGCCCTAGCCCCTACTTCCTCTGGACTCACTCTGTCAGTACCCTGTCTGTTAGAGGTTTGGATGCTGACAGCACGGGTAGCTGCTGTTCTTCAACCTCTGCCTTGTAGCGTTCAATTTCTTGCTCTAATTTCTCAATATGTTCCTCTTTAGAGCGCATCTGGCGAAGAGCTTTACGGGACTCCAACTGCTGCTGCAACCGCGTCCAGACGCTGAAGAGCCAAGCCAGAATAGCCCCAAGTCCCATCGCCAAAATCAGTTCTATTGCCAAGGGAGCCTGAACTTGGACATCTTGGACAATACGAATGGCAGCAGGCTCAGTGTTTTCCAAACTGAATAAAACCAGAGCCAAACACATCGCAAAAATAATCAAGAAATTAATCTGTCGCATCAGCTAAATCCTTAACCTTGCAGTCGCTTGCTCATTTTACAAGAGAGAAAATGAACAATCCGCCCTTTTTACAGAAGTCAGTGCTGAGTGTGCCGGGGCACAGCCTTTTGTCTTCAATTATCTTCTAGACTCTCTTCTACCCGCCTCTTTACTCCTTTAACTGGCTCCTCCTTGCTGACTCGACTGACGGATTCGTGAGAAACCGTTTCCGTCACGATTACATGAGATTGTTGGCTCGTGCGGATTGCATCAATAGTGCCTTTAATGGTTCCTGCAATGGGGACGGCGACAATCACACCCAAAACCCCAGCAATCTTTGCCCCTATTAATAAAGCAATAAAAATTAAGATGGGATTGAGTCCGATAAACTCGCCCATTAATCTGGGAGCTAGAAGATTGTCTTTAATTTGTTGCATGAAAATCGCTGCGGTCACAACTCGAATCGCCAACCAAAAACTAGT
>JALYGX010000595.1 GCA_030776905.1 Cyanobacteriota bacterium
TACCGGATGATAGTCGCATCCAGCCGCTGCTGAAAGAGAATTTTACCCCCAGCTCTGGGATAGTCAAGAGTGAACAGTAGACCTCTTGCAAAAATCCTGGAAGGGCGAAAGCGTTCGCCCTTCTAGGATTTTTGCAAGAGGTTTACTGTTCACTCTTGACTATCCCAGAGCTGGGAGTAAAATTCTCTTTCAGCAGCGGCTGGATGCGACTATCATCCGGTAGCCAGTAACTCGCCCCCCTGTGCCCATCGCCATTCGCCTCTCCAGGCAGCGTGAACATCCGGACTCTTTGGCGATCGGCAGTGACGGCGAAACCCAACAAAGCCACTATCTCGTCCCCATTTAAATTGCTGTCAAGGTGTGATGAAATTACTTGGAGAATTTGGGGCAATCTTGCCAGCGTGATGGGATTGAGTTTCTGTTCGAGCAACGCCTGCATCACCATTTGTTGCCGTGCAATTCGCCCAATATCCCCTTGCTCGTCATGGCGAAAGCGTAGCAATTGCAGCGTTTGGTCACCATCTAAGTGCTGTCTGCCCGCCTTGAGGTTAATGTACAGATGTTGAGCTTCATCTGTGTACTTCATGTCTTTGGGGATGTTTACCGTCACGCCACCCAACACATCCACCAGTTGTTGCACGCCTCCGACATTGACTCGAATATAGCGATCGATCGGAATGTCGAAGAGGAGCTGACTGACCACCCTAGCGCTTTTGGCAGGACCGCCTAACACATTCGTGGCATTAATTTTGATGACCCCTTCGGCATTGGTCACGACACGGGTATCGCGCGGAATAGACAGGACACTCACGAAGTCGGTTTGAGGGTCGAACCGTACTAAAAACATGACATCGGATAGTCCGTCGAAGGAGTTAACCTGCGCCAGATAACCTAAATTTTTGCTGGATTGAGGAGAGTTTTGTACATCAGAGGTTAGTACGCTCATCCCCATAATTAAGATATTTACGGGACGGGAAAGCCCTGGCAAAAGCAGACGCTGACGGGTGAAGCTACCGCCTTGCTCGAAGAACGCTGCCTCGTCTGAAGTCAACGGTCGTTTGAGTAAGGGTGTTGTCGCTGACGAGAGGGCTGACAAACCACTGAGTACTGCCGATAGGAGCGTTACTCCGGTCAAGCCTAATCCCAGCCAAAACCAACGTTTCCAAAAAGTAAAAGCGCTTAGTAAAGAATTCATCAATTAGGAGGGTTTTGGTGTTTTGCTGGCTGATAACTTTCCTCCACTCGTCCAGCCCGTTTGAACTGCCGATAATATGACTGTGCTATCTCATCCCCTTGTTCCGAGAGCCGGTCAATAGCAATGCCATTGCGACCCGTGGTTTTACCCGAACTATGGATGTAGTAACCGTCTCCCAAATATAAACCGACATGGCTCACTTTCTCGGCGGCGGCAAAGAATACCATATCCCCAGGTAAAAGTTGGTCAATTTCAAGGGTGCGGGTGAAAGCGTCCTGTTGATAGGAATCCCTCGGTAACCAAATTCCCGATGCGGCAAAAGCGGCTTGCATCAGTCCCGAACAATCATAGTTTGGTGCCACTGTGCCGCCCCAGAGGTAGTAGTTCGGCTGTTGCATCGCGGCTTTCATAAAGGCAATTACGGCTGGAATTCGCTCTTGGATTTGAGCGGGTGAGAGAGTAACGGCTTGATAGGTTGTTGTCGCCTTCTCCAGTTCAGCGATATCCGGCACAGGCAACCAACCTGAATAGCCATCCTCGCATAAACGCACCTCTAAAGCGTTATCCACCAGCGTCTGCGATCGGATTTGCAAGTGACGCCCTGCGGCGGCTTGAGTTGCCAAACTGGTACAACTGGGAGAATCATAGAGGTTTAGATTGACTCGGCATCGGTACTCATCGGCCTGAGCAACCATCGTGTCAAACTGGGCTTGTAACTGCTCTAGAGACATTATCTAAATGAGAGTAGGGAGTGGAAGGGGAATTGTACAATTTTCCTACTCTTCATTCCCAATTCCTCATTCCCAATTCCCCACTTATGACATTTTTCCGGAAAAACGAAGCACTAGAAGAACTAGGCAATCACATCCTGGAAGCTACCTGGGCAGAGTTTCCTAGCCTCGCTCGCAATCAAATTGCGCTTACCTGGATCGTCTACGACCCACCCGTGCCAGTCAATACAGGTGGGGCACTTTCAGCCGAGGAATTCTGGAAATACCAAGTCCGAGGCTTTAGCTATCGCGGTGTCGAACGAATTTACCCCGCCAGCGTTGTGAAACTGTTTTACCTGGTTGCGATCGCAGAGTGGCTGGAAACTGCCATGACTCAGCCCTCAGCCGAGTTGGATAGAGCGATACGGGATATGATTGTTGATTCCAGTAATGATGCTACAGGTCTAGTTTTGGATGTCTTGAGCGGCACGACTAGTGGGCCAGAGTTACCAGCCGGACCCTTTGAAACCTGGAAATTCCAGCGCAATATTGTCAATCGTTACTTTCAATCCCTAGGCTGGCAAGAACTAGAAACCATTAATGTCAATCAAAAAACTTGGGGCGATGGGCCTTATGGTCGGGAACGAGCGTTCTTGGGAGAGTTGATGGAAAACCGCAATATGTTGACGACGAATGCGACAGCGCGGTTGCTGCATAGTATTGTCGGGGGAGTTGCCGTTTCATCAACGCGATCGCAAGCCATGATGACTTTAATGAAACGCAGTCTCGATCCCACTGACTTGATCAACGACGAAGAAAATCAAGTCATCGGTTTCTTGGGAGAAGGTCTCCCTCAAGACGCTCAACTGTGGTCAAAAGCGGGTTGGACGAGTCAGGTGCGCCACGACGCCGCCTATATTGAACTAGCCACCCAGTTACCTTATCTCTTAGTCGTGTTTACCGAGGGCAAAGCTCAAAGCAAGAATCCGGCAATTCTGCCCTTCGTTTCTCAGCAAGTTGTTGCCGCGATGAGCCAATTAACTAGGAGCTAACAGAAGAAGGAACAAGGAGAATGAACTAAGTTTGACGTTCTTTTTTCCACTTTTTCAAAGTTTATCGCCGATATTCCCAAATCCTTCAACTTATAGAGGATTTTCGGCTCCCATCTCTTTTAGATTAGGTAAGACTAAAGCCCAAAATTTTTCTACAGAGATTCAAGGATTTTAGGAGTCTAGAAACTAAAATCCCAAAAAAAGGGCTAATAGGTTCCGGTTTTTGCTATTTTTGACATCATTATTGCTGAGGAGTGACCGTGAACAGAATTTCTTTTCAACTCGTTTCCTGCTTACTGGGGAGTTTAGCATTGACAATCGCTAGCAACCCCCTGTCTGCCCGTGCTGACGCGCCTATACCTAATTCCTCATTTGGGCACTCAGAGTCGGCTGCTGTACCAAGGCAGCCCGTTGAGCCTACCGTGACATCGGCTGCAACTGCTGACTCACGCGCGATTAAGTCTACTTCATCGCTTGGGAAATCTGTATCATCAGGTGCATCAAATCAAGCTGTTGAACCCGTCGTACCATCGGCGGCAATGGCTGACCAACCGAGCAGTAATCCAACTGCCACAACAATGCCAGGAAACACGGTTAGTCAGCCCTATGGGCAACAAGCCAACTTAGCAGATACTAAGCGGTCTCAAGCCGATTCCCAGAGCCAACTGCCAAACGCTGTATCCAATGACTCACAACCTTCATCTGATGCCGCGAAGGATGTCAGCGTTGCCCAACCGATGCCAGAAAAACTAGAGACATCGGCGGCTTATCTCACCGCCCCAGCACCGACTTCTCCGGTATCAGCCGCGTCTTCTAATCAGGCAGATAGCGCCGTGGCACAAAACCTTGAGCAAATTACACCGGGTCGATCCACTCGTGGAGGTTCTAGCTATATCGGGATTGGCGGAAACTTGGGTTTGGGTGGTAATCCCGCTTTAGGTGATGGCTCTTTTGTTGTAAATAGCAAAATCGGTCTGACCCGGAACATCTCCTTTCGACCAGCCGCACTCATTGGCGATGATACGGACTTTCTCCTACCCCTTAGCTACGACTTTGTAATCGAGTCTGCCGATCCCTTTGCACCGGTTCCTTTTGCGCCCTTTGTAGGGGGTGGCATCATCGTTTCTACAAATGGGGATAACGATATCGGTTTCTTACTCACAGGTGGCGTTGATGTCCCGTTATCGCGACAATTTGTTGCTAACGCTTCGATCAATGTCGGTTTCCGCGATGATACAGATGTCGGACTCATACTAGGCGTTGGTTACACGTTCCCTGGCTTCTCGCGTTAGGGGACTTCCAGGGCAGAAACCGCCCTAAAAATTGCTGTAGGGCACGCTAAGGCGTGCCTTTACATTAGCTCAAGCTTTGTAAGAGCCTTTGTAAATTCGCTCTTGTTGCTCTGGAGTTATCCACGCGGCTCTGGAAAACTGGGCTTGAGGGGGTACGAACTGACCCAATGCCGGACTATATTCCACAACCTCTCCCGTTTCAATTTCATAAACCCAGCCATGAAGCTGAATTTCACCCTTTTTGAGCCGAGAATGAATGACGGGGTAAGTGCGCAGATTCTCTAGTTGGGTGAGAACGTTTTCCTCCGTCGCCGCATTCAGCAAGGCTTCGCCCTCGTAGTTCTGATAGTGTTCCTTTATCGTGCGGCGAGTGGCTTCAGCGTGCTTGAGCCATTCGTAAACTGCTGGCATTTCTTCTTCTAGCTTACCGAGCTGGAGTAATCCCTTCATCGCCCCGCAGTGGGAGTGACCGCAGACGATAATTTCCTCAATGCCTAAAGCGTGAACAGCATACTCGACGGCGGCTCCTTCGCCACCATTTGTCGCACCGTAAGCCGGAATGATGTTGCCCGCATTACGGATGATGAACATTTCACCCGGCTCTGTTTGAGTAATCAGATTCGGGTCAATCCGAGAGTCGGAGCAGGTAATGAAGAGAATTCTCGGATGCTGTCCCTGAGAGAGCAGCTCAAATAGCTCCCGGTGGGTACTGAAGTAATTGGTCTGGAATTCGTGCAGTCCTTGAATTAACCGCTTCATTGCTCAAATTTTCCCAAGATGACGAAGATACAGTTTTTCACCCTCCCACGGATTAGAGTACGTAGGATTGTTGGTTACGATGAGCGCGATCGCACTCATTGACCGATTCCCTTATCTAACCATTTGCAGAGGGCAAATTGATACTGAGTTTTTCTGCCTGCTCGTTTGTTGTAATAACAAGATTCTATTAAGAGTAAAATTTACTACAATTCCTCGTTTTGAACTTAGGTTAATATTCGGTAAAGTTCCCTTGAAAGACTATTGGAAAAGATCAATTGGGTACGATTAAACTTTACAGAAGTTTAATCGCTTTCGACTTGACAAAAGGGGATTTGTAGGTATAGCCATTGGGCTAAAATCAATTGATAAATAAGCGATCGCTGGTGAAGTGAGCTGATGTGCGCTGAAAAAAGCAGGACGTTTCGGGAACAGTCAGTGATGAGTGAAACAAGCCAGCTAGGGACTAGAGTAGATTCTACTATCCGTGTGGGAATTTTGCACTCCTTAAGTGGAACGATGGCAATTAGCGAAGCGTCTTTAAAAGATGCCGAACTAATGGCGATCGCCCAAATCAACGAGGCGGGTGGAGTCCTGGGCAGACTTATCGAACCCGTAATTGAAGATGGAGCATCCAATCCTACAACCTTTGCTCTCAAAGCTAGGAAGTTGCTCGAACAAGACAAGGTAGCGACAATTTTCGGGGGCTGGACTTCCGCCAGTCGCAAAGCCGTCTTGCCAGTCTTAGAAGAATGCAACGCCCTAATGTGGTATCCCGTCGAATATGAAGGACTGGAATGCTCGCCTCACATTTTCTACACGGGCATCTGTCCAAATCAACAAGTTGGACCAGCCGTTGACTGGTTACTCCAAAATAAAGGCAAAAGCTTTTATCTCGTGGGGTCGGATTACGTTTTTCCCCGCACCGCCAACAAACTGATTAAAGCTCAACTCAAACGCCAAGGTGGCACATTAGCTGGGGAAGAATACCTGCCGTTGGGGACTACAGAGTTTGCCGATGTGATCGCGAGAATCAAGCAAGCCACACCTGAGGTTGTCTTCAATACCCTCAATGGTGATAGCAATTTAGCATTTTACCAACAGTACAAAGATGCCGGAATTGATGCCCAAGACATTCCGATCATGGCGATCAGCGTAGCAGAAGAAGAGCTGCGACGGATTGGTGGCGACACAGCAATGGGTCACTACGCCAGTTGGAGCTACTTTCAGAGTATCGACACGCCCAGCAATCAAGCCTTTGTCAAAAATTTTCAGCAGCGCTATGGTAGCGATCGCGTTACTAGTGACCCGATAGAAGCCGCCTATGTGCAAGTCTACCTGTGGAAGCAAGCCGCCGAAAAAGCAGGTTCGTTTGAGGTCGAGTTGCTGCGCAAAGCGGCTTACGGACAAACGTTTGAGGCTCCCAGCGGTAAGATTAGCATCGAACAAAACAACCATCTGTGGAAATCTTGTCGCATTGGTAAAATCTCACCCAGCGGTCAATTTGAAATCGTTTTTACCAGCCCTAGCCCGATAAAACCCCAGCCTTGGCTGGGACTTGAAGAGTTAAGTGACAGTGTTTCGCCAGTAGTGTTTGATATGCTGGCTGAAGTGTCACAGTCGATTCAATATAGCTGCCAGCTCCAGCAAAAGTCTCGTGAAGTGGAGGCGGCGATGGCAGAATTGGTAGCCACTAACGAGCGGCTGCAAAAAACCCAAGACCAGCTTTTGCAATCGGAAGCACGTTTTCGAGAACTGCAAGCGCAGGAAGAACTGCTCAAACGTCGTCTCTCTAGTCAAATTCGCAGTTCCCTAGAACTGGACAAAATTTTGAATACGGCAGTTCACGAAATCCGTAGCCTGCTCCAGCTCGACCGTTGCCAGTTCTTGTGGTATCACAAGTTAGCGGACTGTCCTTATTATGAACTGATACATGAGGCTTGTGGGGAGTCGCTACCCCCCCAACTGCGCTCTTTAAGTACAGTTGATCAGGTTAAGACATTAAGCGAACCAGTTCGGCAGCAGGATTTGCTGCGCATTGATGATATCGCCACAGATGTGCAACTAGAGTTCAGTAGTCGCGATCGCTTACAAGCCTTGGGACTGAAAACCCTACTCGTTGCTCCTGTTCAAACTCGCTCCCATCAAACTGGAGTCATTGTTTGCGAACACTTCCGGGAACTGCGTCCCTGGAACAATCAGGAGGTGGAATTAATTGCTGCCGTGGTTGACCAACTGGCGATCGCGATTGACCAAGCTGAACTGTACGCTCAAAGCCGTACTGCTGCCGTCTTAGCTACAGCGCAAGCCGAACAACTCCAGAAAGCGCTGCACGATCTTCATGCCTATCAAACTCAGTTGGTGCAGACTGAAAAAATGTCCACCTTAGGAACCCTAGTGGCGGGTGTGGCTCACGAAATCAACAACCCCACGAGTTTCATCTACGGGAACCTGCACTACGCCAACGAATACATTAAAGACTTGCTGCAACTGGTACGACTTTATCAACAGCATTATCCAGAACCCGTTCCGGAAATTAAGATTCACGCTCAAGCTGTTGAGCTGGAATTTATGATTGAGGATTTGCCAAAAGTTCTCTCCTCTATGGAAACGGGAACCGAGCGGATTCGCCGTTTGGTACTGAGCTTGCGGAACTTCTCGCGCCTTGACCAATCTCAAATGCAAGCCGTCGATCTCCACGAGGGGATAGACAGTACACTGTTAATCTTGCACCACAAACTGAAAGCCAATAGCGATCGCCCTTGTATTCAAGTCATCAAAGAGTATGGCGAACTGCCGCTGGTGGAGTGCCATCCCTCTCAGCTTAATCAAGTGTTTATGAATCTGATCGGCAATGCGATCGATGCCCTGGAGGAGGTACAAACTCAGGCAGAAAATTTTCGACCGAATTTCTCACCGACGATCTGGATTCGCACGACAGTCTCTGCTTGCAATCACATTACTGTGCGAATTGTGGATAATGGGCCGGGGATAACGGAAGAGGCAAAAGTACAACTATTTGACCCATTTTTTACGACAAAGCCCATCGGCAAGGGAACCGGGTTAGGGCTATCGATCAGTTATCACATTGTGGTGGAAAAGCATAAAGGTACTCTACATTGCGAGTCAGTGCTAGGACAAGGAACAGAATTTGCGATCAATATTCCTGTGCGGCATAGCAGCGATTCGAGAGCTAATTCTTCCTCCGCATCAGTCGCCGCCACTTGAGTCGTTGATGGAGAAAGTAATGCTCGTAGGTCATTGCGTTACTGCCATGACTTTTGACTCGCTTGCATCGCTGGTCGTTAAACCACGGCTTGGTTCCAGCGGTATTTCAATCCAAAATTCTGTGCCTTTTTCCGGTGCTGACTCGCACTTCAGGATGCCTTTATGCTTTTCCACCACGATTTGATGGCTGATGGATAGTCCCAATCCAGTACCTTTGCCTTGGGGTTTAGTCGTAAAAAACGGGTCAAACAGTCGCGCCTTCACGTCTGGAGTCATGCCAGGTCCGTTATCTGCAATTTGAATGATGATACCAGAGCGGTCAGGGTTAACGCGGGTGCGAATAGTAATGCGACCGCTATGGTTAGGAATGTCGTCCATTGCATCGATCGCATTGCTCAACAGGTTCATAAATACTTGATTTAGCTGTCCTGCCCAGCACTCAAATACTGGTAGTTCGCCGTAATCTTTAACCACTTCAATGGTCGAGCGATTGCCACGAGCTTTTAATCGATTCTGCAAGATGAGCAGCGTACTATCAATCCCCTCGTGAAGATCCATCGATTGCATTAAAATCTGATCGCTGCGAGAAAAGTTACGCAATGATAGAACAATCTGGCGCACCCGATCCGCTCCAACTTCCATAGAAGCTAGAACTTTGGGCAAGTCTTGGAGCAAAAAATCCAGGTCAATATCTTTAATCTTGGCTTGTACGACTGGACTGGGGTTAGTGTAGTACTCCTGATAGAGGTTGAGTAAGTCTAGTAAGTCCTGGACGTAGTCGCTGGCGTAGCGTAAATTGCCATAAATAAAGCTAACGGGATTATTGATTTCATGAGCGACACCCGCTATCATCTGACCGATACTCGACAATTTTTCGGTCTGAATGAGTTGAGCTTGAGTACATCGCAAGTCCTGCATCGTTTGCTGTAGCTGCTGGGCATAGACATAGGCGGCGGCAGCAGCGGCACAACTTTGTCGGTAGAGTTCTGTCTGTTGTCGCTCAATCTTCAGCGCCGCCGCATCTGTTTCGTTCTGATACTGATTCACTACAGCGTCCAGTGCTTCAATTAGTTCTGTTTCCGCCGCTTTGAGAATGGCTTGTAAATGGGGGTTTTCCTGTTTGAGTTCGCTGGGATGCGATCGCTTTAGGGTCAAGGCTCCTTCCGGCACAGCGCTGCTGCTTTCAAGCGATCGCGCTAAGGCTCTCACATGAGCCATATAATCGCGAATTTGGCGATCGAGATACAGTGGCTCATCAAAATATATCGTCCGCAGCGTTTCTGAGGGCTGACCCGGCAGTTTCATTTCTGCATCGCCGTTAATCAGAGCATTGTGCGACCTTTCCATCAAATCAATGGCGGCTAACATTCCCTGACGTAGCGTTTCCTGTTCCGAGGCGTCTTGAGTATAAACTAGCCTCATAGCAAACAGCGCCGTTCTTTGGCACAGCATCCGCTGCCGCCCACTGATATTAACGGCTGCTGCATTGAGTTCTCGTCTACTACTCATTTTGTCCAGCTCACAGTAGGTTATCAAGGCAATGATTGGCAGAATTTTTAAGGAAAATAAATTTTTAAAAGATTTAGTAGGAGTTAACAATTGATTCATAGTTACGCCATCGTAATATTTAATTGAGCAAGGTAAAGGATATAAGTTGTTCTGCCAACTTCTCGCCATCAAAAAACTTGATTCTTTACGGCTACTAATAAATCAATGCACTTAACTTAACAGAAAGCTTTATTGGTATTTGTCTAATTTTGAAAGATTGTGAATGACAAAGCCTCTAACTTTTGTATTAGTATATACAGAACCTTGTAACTAAATGCTATTTAGTCGTCCAATTTATAATAACTCAAATGTCCTTAGGACTTGAGTGGGTAAATAACTGAGACCCTGGCAGGGTAGGGATGTAAAGGAGACTAAGTTACATTCAAAGATAAAACGGGTAGGATAGGCATTTGACTTTTCCTAAGTTTCTTATTTGAACGGACTTAGTACAAAATTAAACCGTTTTATGTAAAGAGTTTATAAAGATGTACGTTTGGGCGAAACATGGCTACTGCGTAACAATTCTGCCATGAGATTTTAGCTAAACAACAATCAATTACTTTGCTGGATGGGAATCTCGATCCAAAACTCAGTACCTTGACCCGGTGCGGAAGTACAAGTCAGAATACCGCGATGATGCTCAACAATAATCTGATAGCTGATGGACAATCCCAAGCCAGTACCTTGTCCGACGGGTTTGGTAGTGAAGAAGGGATCGAATAGTCGTGCCCTCACTGAGTTGCTCATGCCTGGACCATTATCTGTAATTCTAATAACGACGCTTTGGCTATTTTTCAAAGACGAGGCTCCCGTGTCCGCCTGTTTGTCGAAGTGATGTCCTAGGAGCCGCTCTAGATTTTGAGTAGAGTCAGAACGGTCTAAGAGGCTGGTGCGGATAGTAATTGTCGGTGAGGGGTGAGGGATAAAGGGCGAGGACTGCTCCCGATTGCCGCCTCCTGACTGCTGGAAGGCTTCAATCGCATTGCTGAGAATGTTCATAAACACCTGATTGAGCTGTCCTGGATAGCACTCTATCGCTGGCAGGTCGCCGTAGTCTTTAACAATTTGAATTTCAGAGTACTGACCTTTGGACTTTAACCGATGTTGCAAAATCAACAGTGTGTTTTCAATGCCTTCATGCACGTCAGCTTTCTTCATATCGGCTTCGTCTAGCCGCGAGAAATTCCGCAAGCTCAACACAATTGAGCGGATGCGGTCAGTGCCTCGCTGTATTGAGGCAAGGAGTTTGGGGAGGTCATTGGCGATAAATTCGAGATTAATGACCTCAGCTTGCTCCACAATCGAGCCGACGGGATGGGGGTAATGTTTTTGATAAAGCTGTAAAAGGCCCAGTACATCGTAAAAGTAAGCGCTGGCATAGGCAAGGTTCCCGTGGATAAAGTTGATGGGGTTATTAATTTCGTGGGCAACACCAGCAACCAGTTGTCCCAAGCTAGACATTTTTTCGCTGTGAACGAGTTGTACTTGGGTCGCTTGTAACTGGTTAAGGGTAAGTTCTAGTTGTTGGGCTTGCGCTTGAGCAATACGAGCGGATTCGCGAGCTTGAGTATAGAGTTCTGCCTGGTCGAGAGCGATCGCCAATTGGGCAACTACCGCTTGCAGCAGTTCTACCTCACTCTCATGCCAGGGACGTTCGCCCGTAGAGTGAGCGCAGGTAATTACCCCAATTTCCGCCGCCTTTGTCTTAATCGGTATGGACAAAATCGAGGTGTAACCCAACGCCCGTAAGAACCGTCGTAAGACAGGGTCACTGAACGTTTTAACGCGATCAATTTGGATGATTTGCCCGTTTAAGAGCTGCTCAACAATGGAACCAAGTTGAGCCGCCGAGTATTGACCGATATGGCTTTTGAGCTGGGGGTTTCTTGCTTCGTTGACGACTTCCCAATAGGGCGCTGTCTCGTCGGGTCGATACCAGAGGAAGTTGCACCGATCAATTTGCAAAAGGCTGCGAATTTCATGGACAGCCGTTTCCAGGATGGTATCGAGTTCCAGGGAGTTGCGGATTTGATTGGCTAGCTCAAACAGTAGTGATTCTCGGCGGCTGAGGAGTTCTGAGCGTGCCCAAGATCGGTCAATCGCAACAGCGATCGCATTGGCAACCCAGTTAAGCGTACCATCGGCTTCTGCGGTAAGGGGTTGGTCGCCCGACAACATCAGAACGCCTATTAGCCGATCATCCACAACTAGAGGATAACCAGAAAGGTAATTTGGGAGCGGGGAGGAATGTTGTGCTTCTACCTGCTCAATGATTGACTGGGGTTGACGGGTTTGAGCGACTAAGTCGATCAAGTCAGGTTGCAGGGGGAGTACCTGACCGGAAACGGCCTGTTGTTCTAGCTGTTGAGATGCAAGGTTTAATGTCCATACAGCGGCAGTGGTGGCGTTTAGCTGCTGCACCATTGCCTCTGTGCAAAGTTGAAGACTAGTTAGTAACGCTTCTCCACTGGCAAGGGCAACCCCGACAGCGGCGGCTAGGTTAGAAAGATGTGTGGGCGTTGGGTGCGTTAAGCGCATTCGCTCCAAGAGTTCCACCTCTGCCTGTTTGCGTTCTGTGATATCCATCAGCACTCCATCCCAGAGGATATCGCCATTGGCTTGCAGCTGTGGTCGAGAAGCCCCTTGCAGCCACTTGAGCTGCCCCGACGCTGTCACGATCCGCCCCTCCCACTGCCAAGGTTGCAGGGTTTTGGTCGAGACAGCAAGGGATTCCTCAAAACTTTCACGGTCATCCGGATGAATTGGCTCGATGAGTAGCGATGCATTCTGCTGAATCTGCATCGGCTCTAATTCATAAATTTTCTTAGCACTACTGCTCACAAAGGGGAAGGAGATAGACCCATCTGTGTGCCGCTGAAATTGGTAAATCATTCCCGGTACGTTAGCGGTTAACTTGTGGAACTGGCGATCGCGCTCCTGTAATGCCTCCTCTACTTGTTGCAGGTGGCTAATGTTCCAGGCAGCGCTGACAATTTCTTTCTTAACACCTGTGTCCTGTTCGTGAATGGGTAGAGTAGGGAATTCACTTGGGGCTTCTTCTGTTAATTGGCTGGAATTTTTGTGCGGCTTGACTTTTGTCATGGCGACGGTTATCCCTAACATTAGTCCAACTGAAACTAAGCCGAAAAGTGGGATGGTGAAGCCTTGCAGGGAGAGGGATTGTGTTAAGCCGATGATACTGCCGTAACCCACAGCACCGATTAACATCCAAAACCAAGGAGACGGATGTCTGTTCTGGAT
>JALYGX010000596.1 GCA_030776905.1 Cyanobacteriota bacterium
GGGGCAACCCAACCAAACAAAGATGGCCCTAGCATAATCCCAGCCACAATCTCGCCAATCACCAGAGGTTGCTTGATCCAACGAAATCCCAGCCCCATCAATCGGGAAAGACCAATGACAATCAGGACTTCAATTAGAACTGTAATAACGGTCTGCATTAATTGCCTCGAAAATGGCTTTAAGGTAGGCAGGAAGCGCTTACGGCTCATCTTCTCAGCTTCTCTGTGAAAAAGCCCGAAGAGCCTCTGTCAGTTTTGGGGATCGCTACAATTGAGTCATCCCACTAGGGGAATATTGGAGTAATGCGATCGCTTCATGAGCAGTTTGATTACTTGCAGCAACGGTCACGCAAATCCAGCAACGTCACGTTTTTGTTATCGCTGCGGTGAATCCTTGCTAGGACACAACAGCAGAACCCTAGGCTCTCAAGAATTAGTACCGGGGACACAGTTACGCGATCGCTATATCATACGGCATCCCCTCGGTCAGGGAGGATTTAGCCGAACTTACTTGGCAGAAGATACGGGACGTTTTCATGAACTGCTCACTCTTAAAGAGCTGACGCCAGCTAATCAGGAAACTTACGCCCTCCAGAAAGCTGAGGAACTGTTTCAACGAGAGGCAGCAATTCTGCACAAGCTTTCGTCACCCCAAATCCCGCGCTTCTGGGAATTCTTCCGCGATGGGCAACGGCTATTTTTAGTCCAAGACTACATTGAAGGCAAAACCTATCAGACTTTATTAGAAGAGCGAACTGCTGTAGGACAAACCTTCAGCGAAGCCGAAATCATCGAACTATTCCAGCAGCTACTCCCAGTCTTGAGCTACCTCCATTCTTGTGGAGTCATTCACCGCGATATTTCTCCAGACAACATCATTTGCCGTGCCTCAGATGGACTGCCGATTTTGATTGACTTGGGTGGCGTGACAAAAATTACCCTTGAAATGGCGACGACTGCTGACGGTTCACAAAATTCTGCCGCCTTCCGTAGCAGGACTTGTCTGGGTAAAATTGGCTACGCTCCCGATGAACAACTGCGGTTAGGAATCGCTGCTCCTCATAGTGATTTGTATGCCTTAGCGGTTACAGCGCTAGTTTTGATGACGGGCAAACAGCCGCAGCAACTCATTGATGTGGAGACGATGCAATGGAACTGGCAACAGCACTTAAGCTTAAGTCCTTTCCTGACTAACCTCCTAAACCGAATGCTTGCCAGCCAGCCAGTCGAGCGCTTTCAAGCTGCCGATGAAGTGTTGCACCAGTTACAAACTCATAGTGAGAGTGCCCCAACTCAAGTACACAGTCGTTCAACTCAACATGAGGCTCAATCACCTCATGCCGTACCAGCACCAACCAACAATTCTGGGCAAGGGCATTTATTTGATGCTTCGGTGCAAGTGCCAGATGAGATTCAAGGATGGAATTGGGGTGCGTTTTTTGTCCCAGGTGTTTGGTGTCTCACCAATCATGTTTGGATTGGATTACTTTCCTGGGCTGACTTCAGTGTGGTCACCACTGTGTTTACCTTTGGCATGACTTGGCCAATTATGGCGATTATTTTGGGCGTCAAAGGTAATGAATGGGCATGGAAAAGCCGCCGTTGGAGGAGTGTCAAGGAGTTTAAACGTCATCAACGGCTATGGGCGATCGCAGGATTTCTCATTTTTATAATTCTATTAATCTTAATTGCGTTGATTATTGTCGGACTTTTGGCTTTAGGTCTTGCCTCAATAGGAATACGTAATTAGGGTACGACACTGCCATACCCCTATTAGTATCGTGTTGGCTTAAGACGCAACAGCAAGCTGGGGAAGTCTCAGCGGTTGAGAAATCTGCCGCCCAACTGCTGCCGCTACTGGCTGTAAACTGTGAACCAAATCCACCATGTCTGCTAAAGAAAGCGCCTGACGTGCATCGGAGACTGATTTTTCCGGTTCCGGATGACACTCGATAATCAAGCCATCTGCTCCACAAGCTACAGCCGCTTTCGCCAAGGGTGCTACCAATTCCCGTTTACCTACGGCATGAGAGGGGTCAACAATTACGGGCAAGTGAGTGATTTGTTTGAGTGCCACGACTGCCCCTAAATCCAGCACATTGCGGGTATAGTTATCGAAACTGCGGATACCTCGTTCACATAAGACGACTTGGGAGTTACCGTGGCTCATGATGTATTCTGCTGCCATGACAAACTCCTCAATTGTTGCAGCGAGTCCCCGCTTCAGCAGTATCGGTTTGTCTACTTCACCCAAGGCTTTGAGCAAATCAAAGTTTTGCATATTGCGGCTGCCAACCTGAAGCATATCTGCATGGGGAATAATCGATTCGATTTGCCCAATGGACATCACCTCTGTCACAACTGGTATATCGTGACGCTTGCGCACCTCTGATAAGATTTCTAATCCTTCTATTCCCATTCCCTGGAAAGCGTAAGGAGATGTCCGGGGTTTGAAAACGCCACCCCGCAGTGCTTGAACGGGTGCGTGTTGGAGTTGGGTGGCGACGAGTTCCATCTGGGTGCGACTCTCAACGGTACAGGGACCACCAATAATTACTAGTTCCTTACCACCGAAAGCGACGTGTTCTGAAAGTTTGACAATTGAGTTGTGTTCGGGGGAAGACGCGATCGCAAGTTTGGCATTCAACATGAGTTAAGATTCCTCTGCAAGATTATGTAAACAAGAAAAAACCCGGTTCCCTAAGGGTTCCGGGTTGCAGTGTAAAAGTTGGCGCGACTTTACCTACCCGGAATTTGTTCTGGGCCAAAAAAAGTAATAGCCGTAAAACCAACTAGTCAGATACGTCGTCACTGATAAACTCCTGTGGCATCTTCGCCTTAAAAAACAAAAACCGCAGATTTTGTTCTGCGGTTCACCAGGTGGGTTCCATGTGGAACTCTATTCACCACTGGTGAACCTCCCTAAACCAAAAGTAATAGTAATAGCTGCTGATATACATTTCTGGAGCGGTTTTTGTTTGATAACTGGGCCTGATGCCTTGACTTTGCCAACACTAACAAGTCTCGTAGGGTAAGTCAACACCCGTAGCTGTAAAAATTTCCTTAATTTGAGATTTTTCCTTCAACTCAGATAGAAGACGAGCAGCGATCGCCTTTTACTAATTCGCTGGGAGTGGTTCAAGTTATGCGAGCGCTGGAAATATTTAAACTTTATAAGGTGCTGCCATGCATTGCCATGCATTGCATGGTTATAATGTTGACATGACAAATTATAGGAGACCAAGTGGCAATGGGTAATGTCCGCGAAAAAACTCTAATGCACGAGAAAGAAATCATTTGGTTACAAGACCTAAATAATTGTCCTTGGGTTAGAGAAGTAGAGAGTGACTTTTGTCAAAGGCAAGGGATTTCAAAGTCCAGAAAATCAGATTGGGAAGCAGGGACGATACTTATCGGATATGCAGATTTGGAAGAGGATGCTCCACCTGCATTCACTGAAGCTGGAGATGAATATTTCTATAGGCGAGTGTTTTATATCAACAAAGGTGATTTTGAAGCTTATGGAGATAGAGACTGCCCAGGAGAAGCGGTAGAGCCTTCAACTGTTCATCCCAAAGTAAAGGGCACTTCTCCTAAAAGAAAAGCACAAATTGCAGTCAGGCTGCCTCTAATGCTCTTTAAAAAACTCAATGCTCATATTCAAAAAACTGGAAGCTCACAAACACAAGTAGTCATTTCTGCTCTAGCAAAATACTTAGATACTCCTGAAGAAATTCCTTTGCCTGAAAGAGTTCTCAATTTGGAAAAACGAGTCGCTGCTTTAGAGGCTAAGGATTAAGGGACGAGGATGTGAAGTCTGGATATAACTGTTAATCGCACCGATTATAAAGTGTCAGTAAGACAAAAAAGCGATCGCTCAACAAAAGAGCGATCGCTTTTTTCAACAAAAATCACTTACTTCACAATTCCAAAAACGGGCGTTACTTCAGACTCGGCAACTTTAGGAACTAAAAATCCCTCGGCATAGATGTGGGGATTCACTTGCGAGATTTGGGTATAAGATTGGCGAACCTGAGCATTCACCGCAATAGTCTTCACATCGTACATTTGCATAGCCATCTTGGGGTATACGCCAATACCGATAATCAATGCCAAAAAGCAGATAGCAATAAACACTTCACGAGGTCTGGCATCGCTGAATTCTGCATCAGCAGGCAAGACACAGTTTGTACCGAAGCAAACTGCCTCCTGATTTCCCTGATTCTTCAAGTCTGCATCAGTAATGTCGCACACAGG
>JALYGX010000597.1 GCA_030776905.1 Cyanobacteriota bacterium
TCTCCTTACTGTCTATACCTAGGAGAGTTGAATGTAGTTTCAAGAAATGCCTTATTCAACTTGTAAATCGCTGGTAATCTCCACCAAGGAGCATGAGGATATTCATGATGTTCTTGATGGTAGCCAAAGTGATAACAAGTGATAAACGACCAGAAAACTGGCAGTTGGCTGCTTTGGGCATGATGGGGATTATTGTAGCCCCCTTTTGGCTCTTTATGAGGGAGGAAGCTACCAAAGTAAAATAGCTGGGCTGAACTTAATATTGAAGGAATTACCCAAAATAAGGTGAGATTGACATCAGGAATCTGTAGGATGCGGGTAAGAAGATTAAAAATCAGCATTAATCCTAGAAGTCTTGTCCAGCTCCAGTAGGTTTTGATAAATTGGCAATACCAGGCCAAGAAATTTGTGTGCCTACCATCATGAAAATCAGGGTCAAGTGCCCTCGCTGGGTAGTGATGATGTTGCCAATGATTTTCGGATAGCTTTTTAAAGGAAAAAAGCGCATAAAGTAAGCTGGAAGTCCAGCCCACTAAATTATTAATCTTTAGGTTGTACGGACATACCACTCTATGCATGGCATCATGAGCTGTAACAAATAATCCTGTATAAAGAAATGTCTGCCAAATCATGGCAGGTATTACCCAATAAAAGGGGAGCTTATCAACATTTAAGGAAACTAAAAAGACCAGACTACTTGCCCAAACTGTAAGGATTAGGATAGCGATTAAAAGCCCGTTGCTTGCATCTTCACTTATGGCTAGCTCTGTAGATTTAGCTTTTGGTAGAGGTACACGGTCAAGTTGGATCATGCTTTTTCTGTTGCGTAGCGTTTGTGTGAAGATTTGTGAGCTTCCTAGTATAAAGGATTGTAACGTCTCTTAATCTTCCAGCCAGTGCTACTTGCAAGAAATCTTTCCTGTGGGATAAATCCTATCTCTCTGAATATTGCTCTAATAAAGCTCGTATTTCAGCAAAGTACAAGCTATTGAGCCGTTATAGACCGGGATGCGGCGAGAGGCTTTGAGTCCTACTCTCTTTGCCAACTCTTTATTTCCAGTTAAGACAAACGCTGTCCAACCTTTGAAGCGTTGCTTGAATACATCACCCAGCAGTTTGTAGAAATCGCCTAGTTCTTTGGCATCTCCCAGACGCTCTCCATAAGGGGGATTACAGATGATGACACCGCCGTCGGCGGGTGCTTCGAGTTGTGATAATTCGGTTTGGGTAAACGTGACTTGATCAGCAACGCCACATTGTTGGGCATTTATTCGGGCTTGGTTCAGAATATCAGGGTCGCGATCGCTTCCTGCGATCGGTGCTTTGAGTTCAGGGAGTTCGCTGTTTGTCGCTTCCTTGAGCAACTCATCCCATAGATCTGGGTCAAAATCAAGCCACGTCTCAAAAGCAAACTGTTCGCGAAACAGTCCTGGCGCAATGTTCAAGGATTTTAAACTCGCCTCCAAAGGTAGGGTTCCAGAACCACAGAGCGGGTCTAAAAACGGCAAACTTGGCTCCCATTCCGCCATATCAAGGAGAGCCGCCGCTAGAGTTTCCTTAAGGGGGGCAGGTCCCATTGCGGGTCGATATCCCCGTCGATGGAGGCTCGTACCGGAACTATCCAGACTTAAAGTACAACGATCTTGATAAATGTGAGCGTTGATGAGTACATCGGGATCTTGGGTATCAACGCTAGAGCGCTCTCCAAATTGGTCGCGCTGTTGGTCTACGATCGCATTTTTGACCTGTAGAGCTGTAAAGTGGGTGTGGTTGAGTTTCTGATTGCCTCCTGTAGCATTCACCGCGATAGTGTTGTGAGGTTCGAGGTACTGCTCCCAATCGATTTTTTGTACTTCCTGGTAGAGGTGTTCGGCATCTGGACAGGGGAATTCCCGCAAAGTGACTAGCACCCGGAAGATTGTCCTCGCCCAGAGATTCACTCGGTATAGCAAAGCCAAATCGCCGACAAAATGTACTCCTGTAAAATCAGGACGCACTTCCCTTGCTCCCAGACGTTCCAGTTCTTGGGCAGCAATTGGTTCTAGACCACGGGCAACTGTAGCGAAGTAGTGGTTCATGGTCGAATGATACATCTCGTTAAAAGCGATCGCTAGTCGGAGTTTCCATCTTCAAAAATTTTGCTGAGCCAGCATTGTATCCACTCGCCCAGTCATATCCTCCCCTGGAGAAACCAGAAGGCAGTACCAAACTGATATCCAGTGCTTGTCAAGTTCTACAATAAATTGGCGCAGTTTTTCACTTGAACATTACCCATCAATGTCAGATTCTCTAAAACTTCCTCAAAAATTGATGCTACTTGGCTCAGGAGAACTGGGCAAAGAATTCGCGATCGCGGCTCAACGACTTGGCAATTATGTTATTGCTGTTGACCGCTATGAGAATGCGCCAGCGATGCAAGTAGCTGATTGCGCGGAAGTCATTTCTATGCTAAGTGCAGAGGATTTGGAGCGAGTTGTTGCTAAACATCAGCCGGATTTTATCATCCCGGAAATCGAAGCCATCCGCACCGAGAAACTGCTGGAATTTGAGCAAAGAGGAATTACGGTAATTCCTACAGCGATGGCAACGAACTACACGATGAACCGGGACAAAATTAGGGAACTGGCTCATCAACAGTTAGGCATCAGAACCGCTAACTATGCTTACGCGACAACTTTAGATGAGCTAATTGAGGTTTCTCAAAGAATTGGTTTTCCCAATGTTGTCAAACCTGTCATGTCCTCCTCTGGAAAAGGGCAATCAACTGTTCATTCTCCAGAAGAAGTTGAACGGGCTTGGAATTATGCTATTGAAGGGTCTAGGGGCGATACTCAAAAGATTATTGTTGAAGAGTTTATCCAATTTGAGCTAGAAATAACTTTATTGACTATTAAGCAATGGAAGGCGTCTACAATTTTTTGCCCAGCTATTGGGCATCGTCAGGAACGAGGGGATTATCAGGAGTCTTGGCAACCCGTAGAAATTTCTGACGAACTGATTAGAGAAGCTGAGGCGATCGCGAAAAAAGTCACCGATGCCTTGGGTGGTGCAGGTATTTTTGGCGTGGAGTTCTTTCTCACAAAAGATGAAGTAATTTTCTCCGAACTTTCGCCCAGACCTCACGATACAGGTCTGGTAACTTTAATTTCTCAAAACTTAAATGAATTTGAGTTACATCTAAGGGCTATTTTAGGGTTACCAATTCCTAAAATCGATCAGATGGGAGCGTCAGCAAGTGCTGTAATTTTAGCCAAAGATTATTCAGATTCAATTGCTTTTGCAGGAGTAGCTGATGCTTTATCAGAACCAAATGTAGAAGTAAGATTATTTGGTAAGCCAGATTCACGTCCTTTCCGGAGAATGGGAGTTGCTCTAGCGAAGGGAAAAGATATTCAGGAAGCCAGGGAAAAAGCCACTGAAGCTGCAATTAAAATCAAAATAGTTGGTCAATAATCTGCTTGACGAGGACTTGGCTAAGTTATGTCTACCAATTTTCTGCCCTCCGAAATTGCTCAATTAACCGAGGAAACATCTATTGCTTTTGCTCAGAGTAT
>JALYGX010000598.1 GCA_030776905.1 Cyanobacteriota bacterium
TACTGCCAAAACTCTTCGTCCATAGCAGATTTCCCGAAGCGTCATATTTAGCTAAGAAAATATCTCTAAGATTACTGGCACTTTCAACCTTCTGAGAACCGAAACTTAAAAGACCTGTAAATTCTCCAGTCGTTAAAACATTGTTCTGTTTATCTGCCGCAATACCTCGTCCGCGTTCCTCACCGGCTCCGGCAATCTGTGTAGCCCATAGGAACTTGCCAGTCGGGTCATACTTTGTAACGAAAACATCCTGCTTTCCCTGATGATTTAACACCACATCTTCTACTTTAACGGTTCCGTAGGTGTTAGCAAGAACCAAGGCATTTCCTGAAGAGTCAGCTACAATTTCATTCCCGCTATCAATGTCAAGTCCTCCTGCTTGTTTAGCCCAGAAGACTTTTCCTAAAGGGTCGATCTTCGCTGTAAACATATCGCCTGAGCCGATACTTCTGAGCGTAAACTTGTCAAAAGCTACGCTATTGCTGAAAAGACCAGTGATAAAACTATTTCCCTGGCGATCGGCATCTACTATGTCAAAGGCAAAGTCTCTTCCCTCTGCCCCAAATCGCTTCACCCAGCGCACATCTCCTTGGTTACCGTATTTGGCAACAAAGATATCTGTAAGCCCAGCACTGATGATTTCTTGAGAGTCTAAATAAGCCCTGCCTTTAAACGAGCCAGTAGTAATGGCATTGCCAAGATGATCCGCTGTAACGCCGCGAGCTACATCATCGCTGTTTCCGCCTCCCTGTTTTGCCCACAAAAAATTTGGCGCTTGGGCATAGACTTTAGTTGAAATAAGAATAATTACTAATGCGGTGAGGGCAAAGGTCAAAAATCGAGCTAAGGAAAATTTCATAGCTATCTTTCAAGGCAACGAGAATTGTGCAAAACAGTAAGGTCAAGGCCGCCTAGTTGGGAGCTTGACCTTATTGATAGTCATCCAGAGAACGCAGCTTACTAACTTACCCCAATCGCAGAAACCCCTGAATTTTCCGTACTTGCCCGCTTTGAATCAACCATTTCTCGAATCGTTTTTTGCACCTGTTCGACAGTGGGAGTTACGGTACGGAATCGGTTTCTGACTAGGAAGACTCCCAGCAACTTCCGCTGTGGGTCAATCCAAGGTGAGAAGCCAAAGGCTCCCTGACAGCTCAGCTGGATTGCTTTACCCTTAGCATCAACAATGTCGCGCCACTCTCCGAGTCCGTAGCGCCTGTTATCTTTGTAGGGTGTCAAAACGATGGGAACGCCACGAGTTTGGTCGCGCTGCATCTCTTCAACCGACGCCGCTGACAACACCCGCTTGCCGTTGAACATTCCGCCATTAACGTGCATCTGGAGGAGGTTGGCGTAGTCTTGAAGTGTTGACACTGCCCCGCCTGCAATTCGAGGATTCTCAGTATCTCCGTAGGTCGTATTCACCATGTTGAGAGGTTTCTTAATTCTCTCCTCAAACAAAGTCTTCCATGACTTCCCACTAACTACTTCTGCCAACCGACCAGCTACCTGGAAGGAAACACCTCCGTAGCTGAACTCCGTACCTGGGTCTACCTTGAGACCCACCTGAAAAATTTGGTCAGTGCATTTAGCTAGCGTAGTCGATTCATTACCCAGACAACGGTTGAAACCGCGTAGTCCCGATGTATGAGACAGTAGCTGCCGCAGCGTGATGCTGCCCTCTTGACCAGTTAACTTCGGCAGATATTGGGAGATTGGAGCATCTAGAGAAAGTTTCCCCTCGTCTACGAGAGACATGATTACAGAGGCGGAGATCCACTTAGTTGCAGAGGCTACAGGTACGACCGTGTTTAAGCTGTAGTCGCCAAAGGTTCTCTTGTAAATCAATCGATTATCTCTCATCAGGAGTACGGAAGCCCCCTCAAAGCGATCCCTCCTTACGGCATTCTGAACAACGTTGGTTACTGCTGGGACATCGGCTGCTGAATCGGTAGTTTGCGGCTGTCCCTTTAAAGGTTGTAAGCAGCCTGTGACAACAACAAGCATGAACGCCAGCCCTGCCAGTAGAAGGAAGGAGGCTCGACGGAAGATACGGTTCATGACAGCTTCCTAGTTGTAACTGGTTGACGATAGTAAATTTGATTCCAGACTAAGCATTATAGTTCCCACACTAGTAGATAACTATCAATAAATATCTAGACTGCTCAATAAGCCAAGCAGATTTCCAGTAATATCCAGTTAATAGGTTCGACTGTCCCTTCGGTATTGCTTATACTGGTTTAATACCAATGTTATTAGCAGCTCATGAATATCACAACAGCACCGATTACTGCTCAATTCGGAACCACTATTTTTGGCACAAGGGAGAGTCATATCTGTGAACTTGATCAAAATAAAATTATTGAGTACTTTAAATCTTCTAGTCTCTTGCTTTTTAGAGGATTTGATGTTGACACTGAAACTTTCAAAGATTTTACACAATTATTTAGTAATAACTTTGTATCTTACGTAGGCGGTGCTTATAGTAGGGAGATGATTAATGGTGACAAAACTCTCTTATCCGTAACCGGAGGCAAACAGAATTTTCCAGTTCCTCTGCATGGGGAGATGTATTACCGAAAACAAAGACCCGATATTATCTGGTTCTACTGTGCCACTCCAGCCTTGAAGGATGGTGAGACTACTGTCTGTGACGGCATCCAAGTTTACAACGAGCTAAGTCCCTCGACTCAAGAATTATTCCATCAGAAACGGTTAAAGTATATTCGGACTTACCCTGCTGATGTATGGCAAAAAATCTATCAGACTGATGACCTAAGTGTTGTTGATAAAGTCTGTCAGGAAAATGATATGCAGTTGGAAGTCGATGGAGAGCAATCAATTACTACCAACTACGTTACCTCCGCCCTTCAAAGTAGTAGAGGTGGTGAACACAAGATTTTTATTAATAATATTTTACCCGTAATAGCGCAGGAAGAAAAAGGACTGAAAGCCAGTCTTATTAGATTTGAAGATGACTCAAAAATTCCCGATCAAGTCATTAATGAGATTAAAACCGTTACAGCCCGATTGACTCATTTAGTTTCCTGGCAAAAAGGGGATATTTTGATGGTTGATAACACCCGCTTGCTGCATGGCAGAAGGTCTTTTGCAGACAACCAAAGAGATATTTATGTCCGGCTTTGTGAAGCGGCTTTTCCTTTTTAGGGTTGAATCAATTTTGTTTGGGGTACTAATACCTCTACCTATTTCTAAGTTCCCAGCCAGACTTCCAAGCCACTGTCGGGATTATCTACATAAGTCCACTCGTCGTCGCCTATCTGGCTGGCTACACGGGGACCAAACGGATTAGCTGTACCGATGAAAAGACCATAAGGGGTAGAAACGATATTACGGGCACCGCCGTTATAAAGATTACCAAATCCTTTGCGGGTGACTGGTAACCAGTTTTCTCCATCATGGGAGCGCCATACCTCACAGCCTCCTTGATTCTGAACAATATTTTCCATTCCCACCCGTCCCAGCAGTCGGGCTACTTTCTCTGGTCTGCCTTCCAACTTGGTGAAGCGTAGGATATTGCTCCAGTCCATTGTCGCGGCGTAAAGCCAGCCCTTGTGGACTCCCATTCTCCAGATATACCCACTGAACAGATTATTGAACCCAGGGGATAATCCACTTAATGGGCGTTTCCCAGCTCGAATTTCTCCGACTACTATTTCCCAGGAGCCGTCATGATGAATTCTAATAATCTCAGCTCCTGCGGGTCCAATTTTATTCAGGTGGTCGTAACCGCCGTTTTGAATACCAGTCCCCACATAGAGAGCATCTTTGAAAACCATCATGCTGACAGCAATTTGATTGAGGCTACCACGACCAGCACCGTTGCTAATAACGTTCGTCCAATCATAAGGAGGCTCTCCTTCGGCTGAAGTCCGCCAGATTTGAAAGCCGTTATTGTTGACGGTTCCAGCATAGAGGTAGTCACCGAAACCTCTAAGTTCAAAAACCGTGCGATTATTCGGGTCGCCAAACCCAGCTTTGTTTACAGGTCGCCACTCTCCCTTGGCGGGGTCGCTACTCTCATAAATTTCTGTAACACCAGAGGTATTAGGGTTACCTTGAGCCGAACCAGTGGGTGCAGTGAACAGTCGCCCTTTGAAAGGAGTGAGTAAACGTAGGCTGTTTATGGGAAGACCGATTAATCCGGGTTTAGAGACAGGAACAAAGTCTTTGCCATCCTCGGAGCGAAGAACGAGGGGTCCAGGACCACGAGACCGTGACCAAGTACTGGTGTACAAGGCAGGCTCAGGATCGGACTTTCCCTGAAATACCACCATGCCACGGTAGCCCAGTTCCCGACTAATTTCATCCCCTGTGGTTCCCACAATCATGGGAGCCTGAAAAACTCTCTCCCAATGCTCTAGCAGCGGACTATAGCGCCAGATTTCTGACCGTGCTTGTGTTTGTTCAAATTCAGGGGAATAAACGGGATTGGGGCACTCCACAGGCCACACGTCAATTTTGACGTGGGGCATACTGCTGCGGATCAGGCAGAGATTGGCGCGGGTTGTCCCGACATAGAGATGGTCTTGGAACCATGCCATAGAATGAGCGTAGGCATTATTGCGATCGCCAAAACCGTTTTCGCAAATTTTTCGGAAGTTGGTGATGCTAAGACCCGGATTCGGCTCTGGATTAAAACTCCGCATGAGTAGGCAGTAACACCCAAATGAACTACTTCAAAAAAACTTCTACCTCGCCGTCGCTACAGACTTGAAGTGAATCAGAACTCAGATACTCTTTTGCCGAGCTTTCCGACTTCAGATAAGCATCCCAGAACGCGGTACTGGCAGTTTGTAGGTAGACTTTTATCCGCATTCTTCTATCTAATTCAAACAGCTCTCTCGTCTTTAATGCCCTATTTCCTCTGCTCATCGTTGGCTCTATGGTTCTGGTTAAATTCATCTGAAGGTCGAAGGAGAAGTGATTAGCCCCTTCAACTAGTACGTGATATTTATCACCCGACTGCATAGAGTTAAAAGCGTCTAGTCTCCAAGATGGTGGTTTCCCTTCCCAGCCACCATCTTTAGAGCCACTGACCATCATCATCGGAACATTAATCCTATCCCAAGATCGCTTATTTAAACCCTGGCGTTCAGTTCCTGGGGGAGATATCGCCAAAAATACCTTGGCTCGATCATCTCGAAACGTGACTCTTCCACCTCCGGGCATTTCGATCATCGCTCCCGCCAGCAACATGGTGGTGTACGCTCCATAGGAATGACCCGAAACCCCAATTAGAGATTGATTAATTTTTCCTTTTAACTGGGGAACTCGCCGCTGCAATTCTCCCAGAGAGTCGATTAAAAAGGTTATATCCTGAGGACGTTCTAGCCAGAGTTTTGCATCGTTAGTCGTTTCTAAGAGTGCCTGAAGACCAATCTCTTGCAAAACACTTAAGTCGCTCCCAAAATGGGTGGGATGAAGGCAGACGTAGCCACAACTACTCCAGAACCTGCTCAGATAGGAAAAGGATTCTTTTGAGCCTCCTGCACCATGAGAAAAGATGATGACGGGAAATGAACCTTCTTCTTGCGGATAGTAAATTTTAAGGGGCAATTCGCGATCGCGCCAGTCATCTTTCAGCGTGATGTTATCTACGACACCAACGGTCGTTACCTCAGAGTTAGCTCTTGCATAAAAGCTTGCTGAAGAATTGTACTCAGACAATTTTTTAGCCCTCGTTACTTTCTCTAACTCTATTTTGCTCGGTAGGTTGAGTTATGACAGAAAGTAATTGTAGTTCTCTGTTGGTTTCATCGAGGAGTGCCTTTAGCCAAACTTGCCGATACTGTAGATCTGCCTGACGTTGTTGAATTTCCTTCAGTGTACTAGAACCAATCAGCAAATCTGAAGCCGTATTAACTAGAGACCACTTCTGGAAATCATCAACAAATTCGAGTAAACTTCCTGAAGGAGTAGCGACTTCTTCGTTATCCTCCTTTGGTCTTACTTCAGTTCCTACCGCCAAGTTAGTCCCATAAGCTAACTCTAATTCTTGAGTTGTTTCGAGCAGTTGCTGCTGTAGATCTTCCTTGTCTTTTTCCTGTTCTTCTACTTTCCGTTGAGCCTCATTGAGCCTTGTGTCGAGTACACGAGTCATCTGGTTAAAACTCATTGCCAGTTGCCCCAACTCATTGGGTGCGTCAACTGTGGCGTGGACACCGAAGTCTCCCTGAGCTACTGCTTTAAACTGAGCCTGGAGATGATCTATGGCGCGGTTAATTTGACTAATAGTCATTCGCCCTAACGTCAAAGTTGTTAAGCCAACGGCAACCCCTGTGAGTAGGGCGAACAAACTCATGCTAGCCAGTTGCGATACAGCAGTACTAGCTGACGGCAAGACTGTATGGGCAAAGATTTGGACAACAGCAAGCACAGCTAGGGCAGAAATCCCTCCAACTGTAGTGGCGATAACTTGTTGTTGAGTCCTGATAGAGGCATTTTCAAAAAAAGCGAAAACTGGGCGATCGCTTTTGGGTGGAGGCTCAACCTTTGGATTCTCAGCCTTAGTACTACTGGGAAGTTGCTCTGAAACAGTTAGCGATGTCCCTGGCTCTTGAGGTTTTTGCATAGAACCTAAAGTATGCACCTAGATGCTTGGTTTCGGCGAAACGACTATAAGCAACTGCCAGTTGCCTACGGGGTCTTAATTTATCCAGTTTACTGCGCCAAATTATACACAGACGCCATAAGTGAAGGCTCGCGAACGTTGCGATAGAAATCCCTCTTCTACTCAGCACTCAGCACTATTTTCAAGCTAGATTCGACCTCGCCAACCAAGATTAGCTGATTGGTCGAGGTACGGATGCTTTCGGGGTGTCTCGTTACTATTCTGGGGTATTCTGACTACCCGAACGACGCTCTCGAAAATCTTTACGGCGACGCTGTTGAGCTTCAGCAACTTGCTGCTGGGCAGCGGCTTGGTAGGGAGCTACAACGTCCTCCCATCTCTCCTCTTCTAATAGGGCATCCCACTCCGCGAAGTCATCCAGCATGGCTCCCTCTTCTGCCGCTAGCAATGTTGCAGCCCGGTACTCTTCTGCGGCTTGCTTCAACAAGCCTTGACGCTGGTATAAATCTCCCCAGAGCTGATGCTTTATTGGTGCGATCGCCTTTTTCTGAGGCAGTTGCTTGAGAATCTCAGCAGCCTCTTCGAGCTGTCCTACTTCAATCAAAGCTTTTATAAATCCCAATTGACTAACAGGGCGGATGTCAGGATGCAGTTTCCGAGCTGTCTCAAAGGCTTCCAGAGCCGCCGTGTATTCTTTTTGTTGAATATAGACACGACCCAAACCTTGGTAAGCACGCCAGCTAGTTGGTTCGATATTCAATGCCGCCTTGAGTTCGGAGAGAGCCTCTGCCTGTTTGCCTTGTCTATAATAAGCTAGTGCCAATCGCAGGCGCACTACTACTAATCGAGGATCTAAGGATTGCGCTTTACGCCACTGTTGTATGGCTTCATCATATTTTTCTTGTCTAGCGAGAACCCGACCCATACCTTGATACGCTTCGATAAACGTGGGGTCAATGTTGAGAGCTGTCTGAAACCGTTCCAGAGCTTGTTCTAGTTCACCCTTCCTCAAATGAACCTGTCCTGCTCTGAGTTGAGCCTGAGGCATTAAGGGGTCTAGCCGCATTGCTGTCTGATAACGCTTTAGCGCTTCATCGTAGCGTTCCAGCCTGAAAAGCATATTGCCAGCGCCTAGCTGGGCAAGTTTGGCAGCAGGATTGTTTTGTAAAATCGTTTCAAATTCTGATAAAGCCTCGTCAAAGCGTTTTTCTTTTGCCAAGCTAAAAGCAAGCTTTAGCTGTTCCTTATCACTTTTGCCGACTCGCTTGACTTGGGGAGTGAAATTTGTCATATGGGCTCTTCAGCCTAACAATGAACTTTTGTCATGAGTCAATTATGACACTAGCCTATTTAGAATAGCAAACCTATTAACTTTTTAAATCTCTTAAGGAACACCCTCTGAAACTAGCTGGAGTACTTTTTTGAAGCTATCGTAAACCTCAAGGATTCAATATTATCTTCTGAACCTAATAATTAGTAAATTTCCCGTAGTCTATGTATATTCCATTACAAAACTGTTTCCGTAAAGATCTGGTTATTGCCCAGACAACCGATCCAGAAAACTCAAGCAAACGCTATTTAATAAAAGACCCGCTTTCTGGAGAAACGTTTGAGTTTGGCGAAGAGGAGTATTTCTTATGCAAATCCATGAACGGCACGGCAACTCCAGCAGAAATAGTAGCTGATTTTAAAAACAGCTTAGGCTATTCCATGTCCGAGGAAGATTTCAACGGTTTTTCAAGTCAGATTTTTGAATTTGGACTTTTAGAATCCTTAAAAATTCCTGTATCTTTAGGCTCATCCATTTCTTTAGATAAAGTACAGTCATTACCTAACCAATCAGAGCGAGATTTAACAAAAACAGAAGACGAAAAACTAAAAAATAACTCCCAGGATAAACCACAACCCTCGCCTAGCCAATCGAGTTCAGATTTAACAAAAAAACAAGAACAACTAAAACCCAAGTCAGAAAAAGAACCTCAAAAACTTAAAAAAGGACCTATTTACATCTGGTCTCTTTCTAATCCTGCTCCTAAATTTACGGTACTTGCATCGGCGCTCGATCCATTTAGGGTGGTTTTCATAGTAGCGGTTTGGGCACTTATCCCTGGTCTTCCTCTAGCTATATTTACTTTTTTTGATAATCAATCTCTCTTTTGGAAAGACATAGCTGCCTCAGTAGAGCCACTCCCTTATTTAGCCGTCTATCTGTTTAATATAACGGTGGCGAGTCTAACAGCTAAGGTAGCTCAGGGTATAGTTTTTGCCCATTATGGTGGAAGAGTAAAAAAGTTTGGTCTAGTTCTAGCTGCTGGTTTCTTTCCTCGCTTTTATCTAGATAGAGAGGGTATGTGGCAGCTAAAACGCGAACAACAGTTGTGGACTTTTGCTACTCCGTTGCTTGACAGACTTGTTTACTTTGTTCTGGCAGTTTTGATGTGGTACTGGACTCGTAGCACAGGAACTGAGTTAAGAACTTTAGCTCTTTTACTAGCTCATGCGAGTTTTTTGGATTTCCTGCTAGACGGCTGTCCACTTTGGCCTGTGGACGGTTATGTATTTATGGTTTCTTATTTCCGCCTTCCTGCCAACTATATTGAACGAGCTTTTCTCGTCTGGGAGATGATACTCAAGCGTCGTCCTTTACCGGACTCTTTTTCGTTCAGAGAGAAGCTAGGTTTATTAGTATATGGCCCTGCTGCATTACTTTTTTGGTTATTCATGGTAACTCTCATCGGCTTTTTTATCGCTAAAGGGTTAACTGAGAATTTCTCTGGTATTTTTGGCAGAGCAACGGCGGCTATACTAATTGGCACAATTCTAGCAGCGGCTTCACGCCAACCGATCGCATTTTTTAGAAAAACCTTAGGCAAAAAAAGTCCTTCTGTTCAGTCTGCTGGCGCTGATGTATCTGTACTTACCAGAGAATCAAAGCCTCGTTTCAAAAAAATTAGGTACGCCAAAAAACGATTAATCCAGATAGTTTTCTTAGTGGCTTTTTGCCTATTACTTTTATACCCCTATCCCTATCGCCCAGGAGGACAAATTCAGTTATTGCCTCCAACACAACAGGCAATTCAAGCGCAGGTTGATGGGAAAATCACCAAAGTTTTGTTTAAAGGAGGTGATGGGCAATGGATAAAAGCTGGAACATTAGTTGCCACAATGGAAGCCGTTGATATAGAAAACGATGTTCTTACTCAACAGGAACAAATCAAAAATCAGCAAGCGATCGTGGAAAAGCAACAAGCCAACCTTAATAAGCTTCTGGCTACTCCTAGAAAAGAAGACGTAGAAGTGGCTAGACAACAAGTCGAAGTGGCTAAACAAGATGTAGAAGTAGCGAGAAAGCAAATTGAGGTGGCGAGACAAGACGTAGAAGTGGCGAAAAAGAAACTTGATACTGCTATATCTAGGGCAGATTTTAGTTCGCGAGAGGCTTCGCGTTTTGAAGAGTTATACAAGGGAGGCGTAGTTTCTCGGCAAGCCTTTGAAGATAAGCAAAAGCAATCTGAAACAGAACGTATCCGAGTAGAAGAAGACCGCCAAAATGTTGCTGCCAAGCAAAAAGAAGTGGAAACGAGCCAACAAGAATTAGCAACTAAGCAACAAGCTGTGGCACAAAGACAAGCTAATCTTAGTTTGGTTTTGAGTGGACCCCATCCGGATGATATTAAAGCGGCTCGTAAAGAGCTAGAAGCGGCTCGTGCAGCAGTTAGCCGTCAAGAGCAACAATTAAAATATGGTCGGGAACAGCTTCAGCGCACTGAATTAGTGATGCCTATAGATGGTCGTCTAGTGACTTCTTATCTCGATCAGAAAGTGGGCAGTTACTTAAAGCAAGGTCAGACCTTTGCTGTTGTGGAAGATGACCGCTTCATTCGTGGAGAAGTGAGAGTGGCAGAGTACAATGTAGGGGAATTTGTCCTAGGTGCGTCGGTGGAAATTAAGCTCTTGGCGTATCCAAATAAACCGTTTATTGGCAAGGTAGTTTCTATTGAGCCAGCCGCTTCTGCTCAGGATGCTCCTAGTACTACTATAGAAGAGCCAACTGCAAACATAACAGACCGATTTATCCGGGTGATTGTAGACATTCCTAATCGGGAAGAAATTTTAAAATCTTCCATGACTGGGTATGCGAAAATCACTGGAAGTACTAAACCAGCAATTGTGGCATTTACTCGTCCTATTACTAGATTTATAGAAGTTGAAATGTGGTCTTGGCTTCCTTAATTCCTGATGTAGCTTAATATAAGTCAGGATGGATTGGTTCTCTTGTCTCCACCCTGACTTATACAGTGTCTTTTTAATCGGGATGACAGGATTTGAACCTGCGACCCCCTCGTCCCGAACGAGGTGCGCTACCAAGCTGCGCTACATCCCGTTAAGCCATCAGCCATAACTTAATCAATGCTATCACGTCGTATGGCAATCAGCCCCCTGCTTGCTAGGATTGACACTGTGTAACTTCAGTGGGAGCTTTTGGCGGAGTGGTAGTTAAGCCAGAATGGTTACGTGTTAAAGCACCTCAGTGGCAGCGGGTTGGCAACGTTAAAGAAATCTTGCGGGATTTGGCATTGAATACAGTTTGTGAGGAAGCCTCTTGTCCCAATATTGGGGAATGCTTCAACGCGGGAACTGCAACGTTTTTGATTATGGGACCAGCTTGCACCCGCGCTTGTCCCTACTGTGACATTGATTTTGAGAAAAAGCCAAAAGCCCTTGACCCCACGGA
>JALYGX010000599.1 GCA_030776905.1 Cyanobacteriota bacterium
GTGGCGAACCCATAGAAGTAACCGATGATTGGTGGGAGCAAAAACGCATTCAGTTAATGCAAGGACTTCAACAGACACAGGAATGACCAAACGCATTGTCATCACGCCAAGGGCAAGTCAGAATATAGACGAACACTTTGCTTACATTGCCCAGAACAACTCGGATGCAGCCTTGCGATTTTTTGATGCAGTACGTTAGACCTGTGCTAAACTAGCCAAAATGTCAGGTATGGGTCGCTCTTATCCAGTAACTAATCCTCGCTTAGAGGGCTTGCGGAAGTGGTCAGTTAAGGGGTTTGAGAAGCATCTGATTTTTTATTTATCTTTTGATGACTACATTCAAATCGTGAGAATTCTCCACGCCGTACGGGATATTGAAGCGATTTTAGAACAACAGGAAGGCGAATAAATACGACTGGTGGTGCGATCGCATTTTGGATGAGGTAAGGATGCGATCGCAATCAGTATAATTACAACCAAACCCCGATTGCTTCCAGAACTATGCTACTCCTACCCAAACTGCAAAACCTACCCAAAACTTTACCACTTGAGGGTGCGGTTCGCATTGAATTAGTTGAAGGCATCCTCATCTTTCGCGCTTCTAGCACTGTCCAAAATCGCATCGAAGAATTGTTGGAAAAGCAACAAACTTCACCCCTTAATTCAGACGAAAAACAAGAACTCGACCTTTACGAAGAAATTGATGATTACTTCAGCTTTATCAATCGGACTGTTCGCAATCTGTACCTAACCCAAAGCTAGTCCGATGTATTTCCGGTGAGGGTGCGATCTGCTTTGCAGCAGCGCTTCGCTATCGCACTTTGTTTAACCGAGCGTAGTCTGACGACTATGTTCGCCACCTTTCTATCAAAATTCCACATCTTCGCGCTCATTTCCCTCAGAATTATTGGTATCTAAGCCTTTCCCTGCCCAACAAATTGTTTCTATATGCCTAGCTAGCATCGCCATAGTCGGTGCCTCAAACAAGATGCGTACAGGCAACTCCACTTGAAAGGCGTCCCGTATGCGGGAAGTTAGCTGAGTTGCTAGTAGAGAATGACCGCCCAGCTCAAAGAAATTATCATGCACACCTACTTCCTGTCTGCCCAAAACCTTAGCCCAAATTGCCGCTAGCTCCTCCTCCACAGGAGTCCGAGGTGCGACATAATCCTCTTTTATATCGTCTCTTTCTGGATCTGCCGCAGGTAGTGCCCTGCGATCGACTTTGCCATTCGGTGTTAGCGGTAGAGATTCTAACAATACGTAGGCTGAAGGAACCATGTAACTTGGCAACTTTTCTTTTAAAAATTGCCTGAGTAGGGGCACAATGCCTTGCGCCCCTACAGCCGTTGCCTGTTGTTCGTTTGGGACAATATAAGCCACCAAATGCTTATCACCAGGGATGTCTTCCTGAACAACTACCACCGTCTGGGACACTGCCGGATGCTGACTGAGTACGGCTTCAATCTCTCCCAACTCGATACGGAAGCCGCGAATTTTCACTTGAGCGTCAATACGACCTAAAAACTCGATATTGCCGTCTGAGTGATAGCGGGCTAAGTCCCCTGTTTTATAAAGGCGTGCTTCTGGTTTATTGCCGAAAGGATGAGGAATAAAATGTCCAGTTGTTAACTCAGGGCGGTTGAGATAGCCCCGCGCCAGTCCCTCACCCCCGATATACAACTCCCCAGTCACCCCGATAGGCACAGGCTGTAGCTGTCCATCCAGTAGATAAATTTGTGTGTTCGTAATTGGGCGACCAATGGGAATAGACGTTGCGGCTTCCGGTACATCCTGCACCTCATAAAAAGAAGAAAATGTTGTACTTTCTGTAGGTCCATAAACATGAAGCAATTGCTTTGGTGGTTCCTTTTTAAGAATTTTTTGCACCCATCTGGGGTCAATAGCTTCACCTCCAAATAGCAAGTATCTCAACGACTTAAACGCTTGCGGCACAACTCTTGCAAGCTGTTGGAACAAGGCGGTAGTCAAAAATAGAACAGTGATACCTTTTTGACCGAGTTGTAAGGCAAACTCGTGAGGCGAAAGAGTGATATCTCTGCTAATTCCAACAAGTTGAGCGCCGTGCAGTAGTGCCCCCCAAATCTCGAATGTTGCTGCATCGAAGGACGTATTCGATGCTTGGGCAACTTTATCAGTAGCGTCTAACTTTATATAGTTCGTGTTGCACACCAGCCGATTGACAGCTTTGTGAGGAACGGCAACTCCTTTGGGCTTTCCTGTCGAGCCAGAGGTGTAGATGACGTAAGCTAAGCGATCGCTTGTAACAGCACTGTTGGGATTCTCCTCACTTTCTTGGGTAATAGTCTCCCAGTCACTATCCAAGCGAACGACTTGTGACTGATGGGTTCCCAGACGCTCGACTAAATGCTGTTGGGTTAATAAGACGGGGACTTGAGCATCCTCAAGCATAAAGCTCAGACGCTCTGGCGGATAAGTGGGATCTAAGGGAACATAGGCTCCTCCCGCTTTCAGGATGCTTAAGCAGCCTACTATCATCTCTACAGAACGTTCCACACAGATGCCGACTAGGACTTCCGAACCTACCCCCAGTTTCTGCAAGTGGTGCGCTAATTGGTTGCTGCGGCTGTTTAGCTGTCGGTAAGTGAGTTGCTTGTCTTCAAAGATTACAGCGATCGCATCCGGCACTCTCTCAACTTGCTCTTCAAACAAGTGATGAATGCACTGGTTTTGGGGATAGTCTGCAACGGTATCATTCCATTCCACCAACAACTGATGGCGTTCAGCTTCGCTCAACAGGGGTAAGTTGGCAATGCTTGCTTGTGGATTCGCAACAATGCCCTCCAGCAGTGTTTGAAAATGTCCCAGCATTCGAGTAATGGTGGCGGCGTCGAATAAATCGGTGTTATACACCACCACACCTCTAATTCCCTCGGAATGTTCCCACCGCTCCCCCCATAGACTTCTGAAGCCCTCCGAAGCTTCCCATAGATTGAACTCCAAATCAAAGCGGGTTGTTTTAAAGTCAATCGTCAGAGGACTCAGTGTTAACTCTGGTAGCTCTAGCGCCTCCATTGGCGCATTTTGCAGGGCAAACACTACTTGGAACAGCGGATGACGACTTAAGGAGCGCTCTGGTTGCAATTCCTCGACTAGCTTTTCAAAGGGCAAATCTTGATGGGCATAAGCTCCCAACGTTACCTCGCGTACTCTGCCTAGCAGTTCCAGAAAAGTTGGATTGCCGGATAAGTCGGTACGCAGCACCAAGCTATTGACAAAAAAACCAATTAGCCCTTCAATCTCACTGCGGTTGCGATTGGCGATCGGCGAACCCACTACGATGTCTTCTTGCTGCGTGTAGCGGTACAGCAAGGTTTGAAAGGCTGCCAGCAGAATCATGAACAGAGTCACGCCTTCTCGCTGCGAGAGTTTCTCTAGTGCCTTACTCAAGCTTGGCGGTAGCTCTAGAAATTGAGTGGCTCCCCCATAACTTTGGATTGCAGGGTTGGGGCGATCGGTAGGAAGGTTGAGTGTTGAAATGCCGTCCAACTGCTGCCGCCAGTAAGCTAACTGAGTTGCCAACTCTTCTCCTTGCAACCACTCGCGCTGCCAATGGGCAAAGTCAGCATACTGGAGGGGCAGTTCCGGTAGAGGAGACGGTTGCTTGTGAGCGAAAGCTGTGTAGATTGCCTTCATTTCCCGAATGAGTACCCCGATTGACCAATCGTCGGAGACAATATGGTGCAGAGTCAGCAGCAATATGTGTTCTGTCTCATCTAGCTTCAAGAGCAACAATCGCAGCAATGGCCCGGAGGCTAGATTGAAAGGACGCAGATACTCCTCGCTAACTAAGCGCCTTGCTTCGCGATCGCGTTCCTCTACTGGCAACGGCTGTAAATTTATGATTGGCAGATGTATGGTTACAGGAGGTGCGTTAGTGCTGCTTTGAGCAGGAATCGCCTGAACGAGTTGCCCTTCCACTATCCCAAATCTGGTGCGTAAAGCTTCGTGGCGACGCACGATTTCATTGAAGGTTTGCTCCAAGGCAGTTAAGTTGAGCGAACCCATCAAGCGAAGTGCTGTTGGCACGTTATAGAAGGTATTGCCCGGTACTAACTGGTCAATAAACCACAGTCGCTGTTGAGCAAACGATACGGGAAAGATAAAGACTTCTTCTTCCTCAGGACTATTGAGGCTTGCTTGAGCATCTGTAAAGGAATTGTCAGAAAGCTCCGATGCCATCTCGCTTGTTTCTCTCTTCAAAATGTGGTTGGAAC
>JALYGX010000600.1 GCA_030776905.1 Cyanobacteriota bacterium
CAGCGTAAACACATCCGTTGCCCACAGCGCTTCTAGTCGCTGCGGCATCTTAGGTGGTAAGGGCTTGCGATCGGTGACTTGAGAGAGAGCTTGAACGCGCAATTCATGGGTCATGATGATTGATTCCTAAAAATGTGGGGTTTATGTGAGCGTGCAACATCGACTCTCGCAACTGTGAGGACAACGTTGTTAATAACATTCACTCAGGAGTGAATGCTTAATACACTTGTGGAACAAAGAACTGCTCGTTGCGGGGCGGACGCCCATAGTCATGAGGGGCGCTCTTGCGAGGCGGCAGTTCCAGGGGTTCCGGAGTCATATCCACATAGGGAATTTTGCTCAAGAAATGGCTGATGCAGTTGAGGCGAGCGCGTTTTTTGTCGTCCGCTTCCACTGTGAACCAAGGGGCTTCGGGGATGTTGGTGTGGGCAAACATCGCGTCTTTGGCTTGGGAATATTCCACCCAGCGATCGCGTGACTCCAGATCCATCGGACTCAGTTTCCAACGACGAGCTGGATCGGTCGTGCGAGATTGGAAGCGGCGCTCCTGCTCCTCATCACTCACCGAGAACCAATACTTCAGCAAAACAATGCCAGATCTGACCAGCATCCGCTCGAATTCTGGACAGGTTTGCATGAATTCCTGGTACTGCTCATCGGTGCAGAAGCCCATAACGTGCTCAACTCCGGCACGGTTATACCAACTGCGATCAAAACAGACGATTTCACCCGCAGCCGGAAGATGCAGCACATAGCGCTGGAAGTACCATTCGGTCTTTTCGCGATCGCTGGGCGTCCCCAATGCTACGACTCGACAGCCACGTGGATTCAGCGGTTCGGTGATGCGCCTAATCGTGCCTCCCTTACCTGCGGCATCGCGCCCTTCAAATAGGATGACAATGCGGGCACCTGTATGCTTTGCGCAATATTGCATTTTTACCAGTTCTACCTGTAGGCGGGCAAGTTCTTTTTTGTACTCTTTCTTAGAGAGCTTAGAACCGCTTTCGCGCTCAGATGTATGGTAAATCCCTTTCAGTTCTGGGGTTTTGCTCAGCTTGGCTTTTTTCTTGCCCTTAGGCTTTTTTTTCTTGTTCTTGGTTTCTTTCGGTTCTGCGGCTAGAGGCTCTAGCGTTGCGGTTGGCGAATGGCTACCGTTCAGATTTTCGGTTTCCATGATTGTCCCTGCATGATATGAGAGGGGTACGGAGCAAGTAACAGCGAACTGATGGAAATTGGGGACGCAAAGTTCAAGAAAAACACAGCCTTTGAATCTGCACTGAATCTGGAAACCTGATAGTTGCTGAATTCTGAGGCAATGTATCACAAACTGAGGCTTACAACCTTACAACACCCTTAAAGTCCTGAAAAATTTCTTAGACAGATGTAACAGAAAATTCAATTAAACTCTCAACCTGTAATCGCTATGCCCCACTAAAGGTATCTCCTACTCGCCTATAGTAGGAACAGAAAAATAAGACTTTTGTATCGAAAGCAACTAAAGAAGCGCACTCATCAACCCCTGGAATATTTACCCTGGCGCTTCACTCTGGGTAGCACGTTCTATGAACAATGACGATCAATAATCGGTAACTGCAACTTCTTTTCCATTACCTATTACCAAAAGGCGATCGCTTTTTCATTAAAATTGGGTCTAGCTTCTGCTTAACAGACACCCCACTCACTGAGGCATCTTATAAGCGGAAACTAGACCCAGCTAGTTTTTAGGCTAAATTATCTCTTTAGCGTTTGCCCCGATAAGGCACTTTGCTCAGGTAATCAATGCTAGACGCTGAGACATTTTGCGCGTAGGTGCGCTTAGAATTGACGTTTGCCGCCATATCGCGATACTTGCGAGGGTCGCCTTCCTGAAGTTGACGCTCCTGGTACTTACGGCTGTAGAACTTCTCCACCGTAAAGCGCCAGTCGTTTTTAACCGTACCAACGACTTCGCGGTAGTCTTCGCCGTAGCGGGGAGTCACCAAGTTAATCGGACGACCTTCCATGCGCTTGCGCTGGTAAGGCACAGTGTAATCACCAAACGCTTCGGTATACTCTTCGCTGTCAATCAGAGCATCCACAAACCCATAGAAGCCGAGCGTGCCAATCTTAATTGACCAAGCGATTTCTTCCTCTTTGTTGTAAGGTGCACGACCCAGAAAGCGCTTGAGGCAAACTTCAACAAGCCGATAGTTGTTATTGCTCTCAACCACCAAGCGATAAAATGCTTCAGACTTCGCGATACCACGAACAAAGTCACGTACAGTGAGTGTCCGGTTCTTGAGCTGAGATTCCAGAGTTTTCTGACGATTCACTTGGAGAACGGCGTGTTCGCTATAAAGCTGGCGATAAACAGCATTAATCAGCCCAAGTATTTCAGCCGCAGAATTGGTGTCTTCCAGACGGTAAATGTACGGAGTATCTTCGTCTTCGTCAGCTACCCCAAAGCTACGAACCCTCACATTTTGGGTTGTGGGCTTGTATTGCAGTAATGGCAATGCCATGTAAAAATCCCCCTTTTAGACTATTACAAAAACTTATCAGATTTCAGCGTTTTTGTTGATGCCCATAATTCAATTTGAGCATGACTTGACCGCCTACAAAACTTTTGCTTAATTGCCCCCAAGATTAACGCAGTGGGAAACTAGCAGAAGTGTCAACGGAAACAGGTACTCCCGATGGCGTATCCCGTGTCATATCAGGAATCTTGATATTATCTGTCTGCACCGTCACCATATTAGTCATGGCTTTTGGCTTAATTGACCTTGCCATATCCAAGAAGTTACTGACAGCGCCCCACTTGTAACGCTCATCTTCCTGTTTGTCGCGCCAGTATTCACTATAGCGGGGTGTTACTAAGTTAAAGGGACGACCTTTATAGCGACGCCGTTGATAAGGAACCGTATTCTCGCCAAAACTTTCCAGGTACTCTGGGCTATCAACTAAGGCATCCACAAAACCGCCCCAACCTAAGGTTGCGATTTTGATTGACCAGGCAATCTCTTCATCTTTGTTGTAAGGTTCACGACCTAATAAGCGTTTGAGCGTCAGTTCAACGACTCGATAGTTAGAATTTGGCTCAACAACTAAGCGATAAAATGCATCAGATTTTGCCACACCTCGAACAAAATCACGCACAGTAATCGCACGATTTTTTAACTGAGATTCCAAGCTAGTCTGACGATTAGATTTGAGGATTTCATGTTCACTCAAAACTTGTCGGTAAACTGCCCAGATTAATTCCAGAACATCATTCTGATCTAGGCAGTCTTCTGTGCGATAAATCCGAGGGGTATCTTCACTGGGGACTTCATAACCTGAGACTCGCTGGTTCTGCGAGGAGGGTTTGTAGTTTAAGAGAGGTATTGACATTGGGTTAGTTCTTAGTAGTTAGTTGTTAGTCAGTTGTCTTGTACTAATTGACCAATGACGTTGTTTAAGTTGTGGGTCTTCTGTAAAGGTAGCGGTAGGGTAGAGCAACCTCATTACGACCAACAACAGGTTGTGGCGTAGCAACTTTGCGGGTCATGTCGGGAAGTGGTCTACTTGTCGCTTGAGAAATTGCCCGATCTCTTGTCCGTTGATAGTTGACTCCACCAGGGCTGATACTCCGCGCCATTGATAAAAAGGTGTCGGGAATGGCTTGGCGAACTCCCCGTTGCGCCGATTGACCAGAGACTTGAGCTTGATAGTAAGAACCCTCGAAACTAATCTGACGCGCCCGCCAGTAATCACTGTAGCGGGGGTTAA
>JALYGX010000601.1 GCA_030776905.1 Cyanobacteriota bacterium
TGCTTTCGCGATCGCTTAACGCCGCGATACCTCCGATGCTAGGAATGCCCTTAGGATTATCGCTATTGAGTTGGTGTCCTTCACTGAGATTCGTCATGGTTTGCCTTTAAATGGAAATTTCAAAAAAACCGCAGAAATTCTCGTCCCCTTCTGGGTGAAGAGGAATGCTAGAGGCAGGGTTGAATGATACAAGTGGTCAACCTGCCAGCAAATGTGATGTCAAGAGAAGTGTTTCGTAGGGAACATCAACAACTGCCCTCAATCTGGACTATTTATGTCGCCATGCCCTACCTTGTAGTGTCTACAATTAAAGCTGCTGTATGCCCACAGCATCATTCGTCAGTTGCTGTCGAGACTCCTCCCCGGTGTACGTCCCACAAGGGACACTGAGTAATAGCTGTGACATTCAATACAGTACCCTTGCCCCCAGGTAGAGCACCCAAAACAAAAGGCAGAAGCTGCGGAGGAAATAATCCGGGCGCTGCGGGCTGGAGTTTCTGCAAGTCGTGTAACTCGATGTCGTTGACTTGCTGTACCACTAAACCCACAGGCTGCTCATTAACCTGAACCACCATGACCACCAGGGATGACAACACTTGTTCTTGCTGAGACAGGGGCGCACTGCCAACAAGATAGTTTAAGTCTACGAGCCAAAGCATTTCTCCCCGCCAATTGCAAATTCCCAAAACGCAACTGGGCATTTCCGGGACTGGCAGGAGTTCTGCCACGTTCACCCTCAGAATTTCTGCGATTTGCTCCAGAGGTAGCAATGCACTGTCCTGAAGACCAAGGGGAAAGCGGAGCAACCGTTGGCGGGTTTCTGGAGGTAGCGGGTCAAATGTCAGCAGGTCAAGGCTGGTCGCTGTCAGCAGCGAATCAAGGGAGGTTGGCATAGTTTCCCTTTCCTAATAAATGGAAGTCAATTGCTGGATGGTTCGCATCAGTTCTTGCTGGTCTACCGGCTTAGGTATGTAGGCATCAGCTCCCAACATCGAACCCCAGAGTTTATCTGCCTCGGTTCCTTTGGTTGAGCAAATCACGACAGGGATTCGCTGGGTATTGGAATTAGTCTTGAGTTCGCGGCAGAGTTCAAACCCACTTTGCCCTGGCAAAATCACATCGAGAATTACCAAATCTGGTTTGTGGGACTGAAGTTTGATCTGAGCCTCCTCACCACTTTTGACACTGACCACCGTTAAGCCCCCCTGCCTGAGGTAACGAGTCAGCACCTCGGTTTCAGTCAGGCTATCTTCAACCAAAAGGATTGTCGTCATAAGACACGTTGTTGTATTACAAAACTCTTCAAATTCATTACTCTTGGCTTTAGGCCTGTTGGTTCGGAGACCAAGCCCTAACTCTTGGCAAACTCTGGGATGGAACGGGGTTTGGTTTCGGTAGATACTTCTGCAAAATTGTCAGCACCTTCTCCTGCTCAATGGGTTTGGCTAGAAAGCCTGAGGAACCAACCATCTTTGCTCGTACCCGGTCTACGATTCCGTCATTGCTGGTGAGAATAATCACAGGTGTGTCTTTGAAAACTGAAACGCGACGAATTTGTGCGCAGATTTCATAGCCGTTGGCAATGGGCATGACCAAATCCAAGAAGATCAAAGCAGGTTTGTGCTCCAAGAGCTGAACTAGGGCTTTTACCGGGTCTTGAACACTCATGAACCGATAGCCCGCCTGGGTGAGAATCCGACTCATCGTCAGGCTATCGCTCTGGCTGTCATCGATATAAGCTACCAAGGAACCCGTCGGTTGAGGTTGAACCGGGTTGACAGAGGGAGTGACAGAGGCTGACTGAGGGTTAGTTGCGATAGCTGGATTAACGACACCGCTCATGTCCTCAACCTCAATCAGTGCCATCAATCCCTGACGCAGAGACGGCATGAGGGATTGGGTCAGGAGTAATAGATTCTGTTTCCGCTTGACGGCTAAATCCCTTAAAGTCTGTTTGCCATCCGCCAGAGCCGTAAGGTTGTAGTAGGCAAGTAATGAGGTCTGCTGTTGCAATTCCTCAGCTTTCCAGATGACAGGCGCTTGGTTCGGTGAATAGTTGATCAAGCCAGCTTGCCGCCAAGCCTCCCAATCCTGCATGGCTTGATGCCAAGCGTCGTCAGCTCGAATCAAAACTAAGGTTGCATCTATTAAATCTATAGTTTTTTTAGGAAGCGGCGTAGAGGTTAGTTGGAATCCTGAACCATAGGGAAGTCGCTCGCCCGCTTGGTGAATATCGAACAGTATCTCGGCAAGGTTGCCTCCAACGAGCGCGACCATCTGCTCGCGTTGAATTTTCAACTGTTTGACCATTTCTGCTAAGTAGTCGTAGTCCCAATACTGAAGCCGAACAGAATAGGAGGCTAGTTGTGGGCAGTACTGAGACATCTGCCGATAGCAACGGCGAATCGGATGTACCTCACTAGTACCCCAAATCAAGCTACCCAGGCGGAAATACAGACTCCACCGCTGCTCTTTGGGGCCTTGAATCTTCAAATGCAATTGCCCTGTAAATTTATATTGGGTGCAATCCTGAATCCGCTTTGCCAAATCGGCGATGGTAACTACCTCCTGAGTTGCCATAGGGGGCTCCATTAAACTAATGAACTACAAATGAAGAAGTCAACATTGCTCACTATCTCAGATCACCTGAGTTTGATATAAGAATCCGGATAACGCGAGAATGCCGAATATCCGTCCAGAATAGATACGACCGCTCAAGACTTTCTTTTTACGCCGCAGTCAGCTTACATAGGATGACTAAGTCCAAACAACCAAACGAATCTTAGTAGGAGCTGTAGAGAGTTAGTCTCCAAAAAATTGCGGCTTTTGCAGCACAATATCTCGCTCTAACTAGTTTTTGAAAACGTTCTATGGTTCAAATACCTAGTTAAATAACTGACTCGTTGCAAAATTTAAGCCAAGAGTTGAAAGCACCCTAATCTGGCTCTCGTTGAACTTCTATGCAATGCTATACAACTAAGATTGATGGCAATGAAGCCTTAGCGGATTTATAACCCCTGGTAAGCACCTAGATTTGTTGACTGTATTCTCAGCTTAATTAACGGATTGAGAACTCCCTGAATCAACTCACCCTGTCCCGCTTCTTCTCTTAGCGTGTAAGCGTACTCGTACTTATGTTCTAGTTTGATGCTTCCTGCTTTAGTTACATTATATTCAAGTTGATGTGCTTGCGTAAACAAGACGTAATCTTTCTACGCATAAGCTGAGGCGTTTCTCATAAAGCCTCACTCTGGGAAGCAACTTACCGGGCAGGGCAATATTGTAAAGTTGCAGACCTTACGAACTAAACATCTTTTAACTTGCCTCCGTAGGACCCAGTTATCTTGACCCGCAGCAGATCTACAATTTTGCTATTTGAAATGCACAGAAAAAAGTTCCCAAATGAAAACTAAATTTACATTTATAAATACGGCGGTAATAAAGGCAGCAGGAGAGTGACAAAATAGTAAACCAAAGGGGCAGTAAACACATAGCTGTCTGTCCGGTCTAAAATCCCCCCGTGGCCCGGAATCAATTGTCCCGAATCTTTTACGCCAGCATCTCGTTTCATCATCGACTCGGTTAAGTCTCCTAAGAGGCTAGCAATACCAACTAGCGTCCCTAGAATAATTCCACTAAGCTGCCAACTCGGCCAATTCAGATACCAAGCCCCGACTATTGCAACCGTGATACTGCCAGCGATACCGAAAATTGCCCCCTCGACAGTCTTTTTGGGACTAATACTGGAAAGGCGAGTGCGACCAAAGTACTTGCCGAAAAAGTAAGCACCAATATCTGCCGCCCAAATGCAGCCAAAGGCTAGGAACGTTGCCGTCAAACCTTGAGGCAGACTCCTTAAGTCAGTCCAAGAGTCGGGCCAGTATCCGTTTAAGGGTAAATTGCTAGCCGCCGTGGCTGGAGAGGGTAGCAATGAGGCTTGATCTAAACCCACTCGCAGTCGCACCCAATAGCTAGGCAGATAGCCACCGTAGAGTAACCCTAAAATCGAGGAAGCCACATCAGCAATTGTCGCCATCTTGGGCTGGAAGAGCAGGTAGAAACAGATAAACGTTCCGGCTAGGGGAAATACGGCATCCGTCAGGGTTGGTGAAAGAGTGGCAGTAATTAGCAGTACCAGACTGACGACGATGGTGATTTTGGCAGCAGGTGCAATGCCCTTTGCCCGAACCAATTGAAAATACTCCAATAGGCCCAGATAGACGATGACGCAAAAGCCTAGGGTAAAGTACCATCCCCCAACAATGATCATCCCCAAGGCAAGGGCGATCGCAACAATTCCACTAAAAATCCGAGACCAAGGCATAGGACGTTTTTATACAAGACAGTTGACCAAACTGTCTAGATGAAAGGATTAGGGTCGAACCAAGAGATTAATAAAATCTCATAACCACGAATCTCATACTTTTGTCATTAATCATTCATCATTAGCCTATGGTAAGAAAACACCCTCTCCCAATGACCGATGACCCATGAGGACTAACAGCAGTTTTGTCTATTTTTACCCACCTATTTAATCTAGCTTCTCACCACTGAGGATAAAAATGGGATTAACTGCCGCAAAAGTTTGATGAGTGCCCCGTGTCTCTAGGCGATTGACAGCGGATTGGACGACCTCAAGGTTGCGGGCGTGTAGCTGGGCAAAGCCTTCACACAGAGCATAGAGATTTTCTAGATTACTGGCTGTGGCGACAACTCGTCCTGAGGGTTGTAGGTATCCCCAAACGTCCTGAAGTATCTCCTTAATCTGCCGTCCTCCTTCGATGCAGACTCGTTGAGGCGGTTGAGGTAAGTCTTTGAGACATTCTGGCGCACTACCTTCAACCACTTGGACATTGTGGACGCCGAAGCGATCGCAATTTCGCCGAATCAAGTTAGCCACGTCCTCATCTCGTTCTACGGCAATAATCTGACCCTTAGGACACAATAATCCTGTTTCTACTGTAATTGTGCCAGTACCCGCCCCAATATCCCATAGCAACGAGTCCGGTTGCAGCCGTAGGGCACCAATCAAAAGCAACCGTACCTCTCTCTGAGTGAGAGGAATACCGGGTAATTGCTCAAATAAATTATCTGGGATACCAGGAGTGACGTAAGGCCAGAGTTGGGAAGACATTTGGAAGCTAGATCCCATGAACGCGAGTACACAAGGTAAAACATGAAAGCCCTCTCTTCTCACTCAGCACTTTCACGCTAGACATCAGAGCAAGGATTTTCCTTAGCTTAGACCACGCATCAGGGAAGATTTCTGAGCTTGATGGCTTTGTTGGGGAGTTTTTTTGTAAAATTTGGTCAACTTTGTATCTTTAAGAACAAACCACTTTTAAGGTCCGAAAGCTGAGGTCGCTACACCCCGTGATGTTACCGCCCAAGGAAATGACTTGTTGCAGGTATTCAATAGCCGCTGGATTAATGATTTCTCCAGGCATTAAAGCTGGAATACCCGGTGGATAGGGACAGACTAACTCCGCACAAATGCGGTCTGGCGTTTGCTCTACAGGCAGTGTTTCTGTCAGGGCAAAGAACGCCTCGCGAGGAGACAGTGAAGGATGAATGGTGAAGGAGGAAGGATGAATAAACAGCAAATCAGCCTTCCATCGTTGGAATAAATCATACAAAGGAGATACAGAGTCAGGAGAGCAATGATTTTGGGTAAGGGTAGTGAAGCCTTGCACTAACTGTTTGATATCAGCTTCTGTATTGCCCAAACTGATGATAAAGGTTAGATGTTGGAGGGTCGGTAACTCCGCTGTGACGCTGAGTTGTTGATGGAAAATTTCATCGACTTCAAACCCACTTAAGCCTAAGTCTGAGACTTTCACCGTCAGCCGCGTGCGGTCGAGGGCAAAGAAGCCAGGGGTTTTTACAGGTTCTAAAACCGATAATCCGGGAATCTGGCTAATTTTATTTCTTGCCTCATCTGCCAGTTGCAAGGTGCGAGTCATTAGCTGTTTCCCGTGCAGTGCTATTTGTTGCCGTGCTGCATCCAGGGATGCTAGGAGTAAGTAACTAGGGCTGGTAGACTGCACCAGTTGTAAGGCTTTGTTTAATCGTTGGGTATCTATTCGGTTTCCTTGAACGTGCAACATTGAGGCTTGAGTCATCGCGCCCAAAACTTTATGGGTAGACTGCACTGTTAAGTCAGCACCCACTGAAAGGGCACAAGCGGGTAAGTCGGGATGAAAAGCAAAGTGGGCACCGTGAGCTTCATCAACTAGCAAGGGGATGTTGTATTGATGAACTAATTGGGCGATCGCTTTCACATCTCCACAAACACCGTGATACGTTGGGTAAACTATCATCACGGCTTTAGCGTCGGGATGTTGCTTGAGAGCTTTCCCTAGGGCGGTTGGTGTGATGCTGTGAGCGAGGTTGCTAGAAAGGTCGTATTCGGGGTTAATAAAGACGGGGACGGCACCTGAAAGAATTAAACCTGCGATCGCGGATTGATGGACATTCCGAGGCAAAATAATTTTGTCACCCGTGCCACAGGTTGCTAAAATTGCCGCCATTACCCCAGCCGTCGAACCATTGACCAAAAACCAAGTTTGCTCTGCGCCAAAGGCTGCTGCGGCTAATTCCTGCGCCTCCTGAATCACACCTTCGGGAGCAAACAAGTTATCCAAATCGGGCAATTCTGGCAAATCCGCTGGAAACACCGATGCTCCCAACAACTCCACCATCGGCTGAGGGATACCCTGTCCACGTTTGTGTCCTGGTGCGTAAAAGGGAGCGTGAGGCTTATGAGCAGCATCTCTGAGAGCATCCAACAAAGGGGTTTTATTTTGAGATTTGTCAGCAGAATCTGAAGCGAATGGCATGAAGTCACGAGTCAGAGGTGAATTCTATTGTGGCAAGTCTGGCAATGGGTAGCTATTTGGGGAGATGTAAGCTTGGTAATTTCCCTCTAACCTAGTGAGGTTGAGTCGTCAATTAATTGGAATACCGTGATCAATCCTAACCCTCAGCCTGGTCCAGCGCCCTTCCCTTCACCCAATCCCCTACCGCAACCAGACCCTTCACCCCTTCCCAGTCCAGTACCAGAGCCAATACCACAGACAGTTCCCGCACCAATTCCCCAAACGGTACCAGAACCCGCACCGGATGTAGTACCTGCGCCCATTCCTCAAACTGTGCCTGCACCGATTCCCCAAACAATTCCCGAACCCCAATAAAATCAAGAAGGTTTGGTTTTTATCCAACCACTGACACATTTCATCTCAAACTGCCATGCTAAGAGCCGGAATTGTTGGACTGCCTAACGTTGGCAAATCCACGTTATTTAATGCCTTGGTTGCCAATGCCAAGGCAGATGCTGCAAACTTCCCTTTCTGCACGATTGAGCCGAATGTCGGCGTCGTTGCCGTGCCGGATGAGCGGTTGCAAGTTCTGGCAAAAATTTCTGATTCTGAGCAAATTGTGCCGACTCGTGTGGAGTTTGTCGATATTGCGGGTTTAGTTAAAGGGGCAAGTAAAGGGGAAGGATTGGGCAACCAGTTCTTAGCTAATATTCGGGAAGTGGATGCGATCGTTCATGTAGTGCGTTGCTTTGATGACGATGACATTATCCATGTCTCTGGTTCAGTTGACCCGGTGCGCGACATTGAAGTAATTAATCTGGAGCTAGTTTTATCAGATTTAGCACAAGTCGAGCGGCGGATTGATCGCACCCGTAAGCAGGCGCGTACTAGCAAAGAAGCGCAGTTGGAACTTGGTGCTTTGGAAAAGTTAATTGCTGGGTTGAATGAAGGCAAATCTGCACGCCATATCAGTTTAACCGAGGAAGAAGCCGAGTCAGTGAAGATATTGGGGCTACTTACCATTAAGCCTATTATCTACGCCGCGAACGTATCTGAAGATGACTTGGCTAGTGGAAATGAATGGGTAGAGCAAGTGCGACAAATTGCGGTTACTGAGAATGCTCAAGTCGTAGTTGTTTCTGCTCAAGTGGAGTCAGAACTTGTTGAGTTACCAGAGGAAGAGAGAGCAGATTTTCTGGCGTCCCTCGGCGTCGAAGAAGGGGGGCTGAAATCCTTAATTCGCGCTACCTATGAATTATTGGGTTTACGTACCTACTTTACCACTGGACCCAAGGAAACTCGCGCTTGGACGATTCACGCTGGTATGAAAGCGCCTCAGGCAGCAGGTACGATTCACACGGATTTTGAACGGGGATTTATTCGGGCAGAAACAGTTGCTTATAAAGACCTTACAACAACGGGTTCGATGACGGCGGCGAAGGAAAAAGGTTTAGTTCGTAGTGAAGGTAAAGAATACGTTGTGCAGGAAGGAGATGTAAT
>JALYGX010000602.1 GCA_030776905.1 Cyanobacteriota bacterium
GCTCCTACCAGTCCCTGAAATCCTCCATCTTTTCCCCAATCGTATAGAGAAAAGATGTGGCTGCCGTAAATGTAATTGTTGCCTGGTTGAGAACCACGCATCATGTTCTTAATCAGGTTGATGGCAAAAGAAAGGTCTTCATACCCAGTTTGATAAGTTCCCCATTCACCCAACCAGATGGGCGAATTGGAGTGCAGGGTGCCCTTCATCGAGTTATGTACTTGCTGGGTATACTTAGAAATATCTGAATCGTAGTTGTGAATATTGATACTGTCGAAGTAGGTGGGGATTTGCTGTAAGGCATCAAAGGGCCAACGGCTGCCACCAACTGTAACGGGTGCATGAACATGGTAAGTGCGATCGGGTAGGTATGTTTGATATACGTGGGCGATCGCATCCTTCGCCACTTTGACCAGTTCAAAATAGTCCGCCTGAGTGCCACCCCAACCCTGTTCGCGATTATCCGGTTCGTTATGAATTTCCCACTCATCGACTTGGTAGTCGTTACGTACATTGAGCCAGTAGACTGTGGCAAAGACGTGTTCCCACCACTCGTTCCAATCTTCCTGGGTGCGGGGTGGGTTGAGTTGCAGCGCCCAAGAGGGGTTCCAGCCGTTGTCAACATTGCGAATAGTCAGAACGGGTCGAATATTTGCTTGCTTGAGTGTGCTGAAAATTGTCCGGGCGTTACCCTGCCAGACTGTACCGGGCGCACCTGAAAACCAGTAGTCGCTACCGTTGGGTGGGTTGGTCATTACATTGTCCCACCAAGCCCAATTAATAATATTGGGGTTTGCTTTAATTTCGGCTATGGAGGGCCAGCCGTACTTGCCGTCATCATCCTGAAACTCCCAACGGGACATACCACCGTAGAGGCGATAGGTGTTAACTCCCAAGTCTTTCAAGTCTTCTAGGTTAAAGTTAACGTTTCCCTCGACAGCACCAATGTAACGAGTGCTGACACCAGACACTGTGCTAGAGATATTAATGGTCTCAATGCTTCGAGCCTGGATTGTTGTCCCATTGAATAAATGAAGGCTTAAGGCAATCAGAAAAGCGATCGCGAAAATCAGGGCTAATTTTTTTGAGGACATTAAGCTGTTGAACTGTAGCTCTATAGTTTTGGTCTATTGCTTTTCGGGTAAGTGTAGATGCTCAGTTAACCTGGGGTATGAATATCGGAGATTGGCTCAGTTACCTCCACCGGAACAGCATCGGTAATCCCGACAGTCACAGGCTCAATTTTCTGTGAAATATATTCTATTTCATCTTTATTAAAACTCCTCTGGTATTTAGGAATTTCTTTGGGTTGAATATCTCTATCTATTCCTTGATGCCAAGGAGCTTCTAAACTTAACTTTTTAGATGTCTCTTTATAATTACTTAACATTGCCTCATCAAAGTCAACCTGAATAAATTGGCAAATTTCAGATAAAACCATCTGAGGATTTTCTAAAATTCCCTCGTATCTAACTAAAATATGATTATGTTTATCAAGGTAGGGATTACTGATTGATATAGCTTCTTGCCAGCGCTTGATACAAAAATCTAAATCCCATATACCTCCCCAGGCTTCGGGTGATTTTCTACTAGCTTCATACATAGAAGCGATTACATCTATGCCATTTCGTAAAATATGTATGAATAAAGCATCAGGTAATAAATTTTCGAGATAATCAATGAAGTATAGGTGTTCGGGAGTTTTTTCTAGCCATATACATTTATCCTGTTCTTCAGCTAAATTATCTAAAATCTTAATAAAGCAATTAGCTTTTTCCAAATCCGATTGATGACCGCAAAAATTATTAAGTAATTCAGGACGTTTTATTTCCTCAATAAAAAACTTCTTCAATCTGTCTGGTAAAGATTGAGATAATGGCTCATAGAGTAAATAATGGAAAAACTTTGTCTCCGGGAAAGATATAATAGAGGGATGAGAGGCTAATAAGCTTTGAAGCATTGTAGTCCCCGATCTTGGCGCACCAACTAAAAAGATACGTTTCATAAAGACTACGGGATAAAAGTATTTATTGTTTATTGACCAAGCCATTCACTATCCATCATTTAATAATTCTTAGATGGATAATAAATATTGAGAAGAGACTTTCGCCCTGGATTTAATCTTTCAAAGTGTGAACGCTTGGCATTTGCACGCCACCGACTTCCCAACGAAGCGGTGGATTAAGCATCCCCTTTTCGCTTACCTTTGAGTTGATTTCTAAGGGGTAGACGTGCCAGTGGTAGTCATAGGCATAAGCCCAATTCTGCTCATAAACTCCAACATCAACAAAATACTTGCCTCCACTGATATCTAAGCGGTCAATGTGAAGTTTTATTTTTCCATTGCCTTGAAGTAACGGCAGTGATAGCCCCATTTTTTCAGTATTACTATCGAAGCAGATTTCACCATCTTCGCGGCTCAGTGTGACGCTAAAGATTGGTGAAAAAATTGGCTTCTCAATCTGGTAGTCAATCTCAACACACAGAGCTTCCCCGCTCTTAATCTCTGAGATGGGTAGTAGCTGCACATCCGTAATTTCGACTTCTTGAGAACCAAAGCGGTTTTCATTGACTCGAAGTTCGACACCGGATGTCGTAAGTTGGGGAGGTCGTACTGGTGTGAGTTGCTGGGTTTGCTGGCGCATCTCGGCAACATACTGTCCTGCTACAACTTCTGGCTCACCATAAGCCACTACCTGACCTTGGCGTAGCCACAGGGCGCGATCGCATAATTCCTGAACTTGACCTGCACTGTGAGAAATTAAAACAATGGCACAGCCTTGGGCTTTCAACTCAGTAATTCGTTGCAGGCACTTCGCTTGAAATGCCAGGTCACCAACCGATAGAAACTCGTCAACTAGGAGAACTGAGGGGTCTGTATGAACGGCAACCGCAAAAGCCAAGCGCATTTGCATCCCCGTGCTGTAAGTCCGTAGCGGATTGTCGATAAACTGCTCTAGCTCGGCAAACTCCACGATCGCATCAAAGCGCCGCGCCGCTTCCCGACGGCTCAAACCCGCCACTATAGAACTGACCCTAGCATTTTCTCGTCCGGTCAAATCGGGGTGAAAGCCCGCCCCCAAGTCTAGCAAAGCCCCTATTCGCCCGTTGATCTTCACTCTGCCTTCATCAGGATGTCCGACACCACCAACGAGTTGCAACAGTGTGGATTTACCAGCGCCGTTCTTACCGATTACCCCTAGCATCTCGCCCGGTGAGACGGTGAAGCTGACATCACGCAATGCCCAGAAATGTTCTTGCGCTCTTAGCCCTCGCAAACCCGAAAGTGCCGCCTCCATAATCGTGACGGGTCGTTCTGCATGGTAGCGGCTATAGCGTTTACCCAGTCTTTGCACAATAATGGCTTCAGGCATTTATAGTTCCTCCACAAAGCGAGCACTCTGTCGCCGAAAAAATTGCAGACCGATGGGTAAACAAATCGCCATCACTACGGCAATAATCAGCAAGGGTTGCCAATTGGGCTGTGTTCCTTGCATCAGTATGGCTCGGTAGGCGGCGACAATATGTACCATCGGGTTTAGGTAGTAGAGAGACTGATACCCTGTTGGCACATTCTTGATATCGTAAAAAATCGGCGTCACGTAGAAAAATAGCTGGAGCAAGACACCGAGCGTATGCTGGGTGTCCCGAAAGGTGACATTGAGAGCCGCGAGTAAATAAGCGAGGCTGACTGTCAAGGCAAACTGAAGCGCCTGTAAGAGTGGTAGCAATAGAATGACAGGCTTTAACTCCACTCCGTCAACCAGCAAAAAGATCACCAAGACGGGGAGGGCTAGCAAAAAGTGAATCAAACCCGTTGTCGTAATCACCACTGGCAAAATCGCAATGGGAAAACCGGGTTGTCGGATCAGGGGGCGATTGGCGATAATCACCCCGGTTGCTTGGAATAGGGAGGTTTGAAACCAAGTCCAGACGAGTAAGCCCGTAAACACGAATGAGGAGTAACGGGGAATTGCTACGGGTAGCACCAATTGGAAGACAAAGGCAAAAACTGCCAGTTGTAGTAAGGGGTTAATCAGCGTCCAAGCCACTCCCAAAACCGATCGCTTATACAGCAGCTTCATATCTCGATCTACGAGCGATCGCAACAGATCGTAGAGATAAGGCAGTCGCCACTTAGCCCCAGAAGCTGGGAAACCTTTCCTAAGTACCATGAGCCTTTAATCCTTGAGGACTTAAATTCTGAAGAAGCAAGGGAGCCAAGTCGAGTTACCTATAAGCGGGTTTACATCGCAGACGCTCCCTTGATGGCGCAGGCAATTATGCCTGCGGTGAGTCACCCACTGTTGCATACTGGGGTGTCTCTAGTGAAACTGGCTCAGATGCGGCAACAGAGCGCTCTTGAACTGGGATATAAGGTGCGCTGCGACCTTCACGCTTAACGCGCTGGCGAGACTGCCACAATGCCCAAAAACCAGCTAGATTCCCGGAGATTTCCAGTAATACCAGCGAGATGGGATAATCGCTCCAACCCCGTAACCGGGAATAAATTCGTGAGGCATGAGCTAAGGGCAATCCTACTAAGATTCGCGCTAGCACTCGCAAATCGCCATCGTGCAACAGGGTCGTCAGGTGGTAGGCAACATGACCTTTACTGTAGTTGTAGATTTGGCGGCGCAGCGCTGCCATATCCTGGCGATGCTTGTGCCAGACATAAGCTGTTGGCTCATATACGATGGTGTACCCGGCTTTGAGGACTTTGTAAAACACATAGGTATCCTCACTACAGCCAGTCGGGGTTCCAGCGCCTAGTGCTTCATCGATCAAGCCAATTTCGGGATGGCTGAAAATACTGGCACGAAAGGCTGCGTTAGCGGTTGCACCTAATGTCCAAGTCGGTACTGTCCGGTAGGGACAAGCTTCAAACCACTCGCTGCCAACTGCTAATGGCTCAAATCCGCGCCCTAGCCCCCCATAACTCTCAAAGAGGTACTGTGAACGGGTTTTCAGTTCTACAGGCAGAACATTGCCCGTTACAATCATCACATCCTTACGAGCAAAGGGAGCAATTAGCTTTTCCAGCCAATCGGGTGGCAGCGTCACATCGTCATCGGTCGCGATAATAATATCGCCTGTGCTGGCAACGATACCAGCATTGCGAGCATAGGACAGTCCCTGGCGCAGTTCGTTAATCAACACAACACCCGGAAACTCAGCAACAACAGGCGCAGTTAAGCCAGATGAGGAATTGTTATCAACAACGATGATTTCAACTTGCCGAGGTGACTTTTGGGCGACCAGGTAGCGCAGACAGTTGCGCAAATCATCGGGTCGGTCATAGGTGGCAACCACAACGGAGACGGGAATGTCAGCAGATAACCTCTCTGGTAAAGTTGCCTCTTCCTGTCGCGGTGTATAGTGCCGCGCCAAGGTGGATGTAGCCTCAGCCCAGGTAATATCTCGATTGATGGTGCGATCAGGTTCGATCAGCTTGAAAACCAGTTGGTTAGCGATCGCCTCAATTAAGCGAGACTGGCTCACGGGCTGATAAGTATTGGGAATCTCCACAACACCCAGATGCCGACCCTTCCAAGTTGCAAAGATGCGCACGCCGGAGTAGTCTGTAATATCAGTTAGCGCTTGTAGGGGTTGACTCAGTTCCACAGTACGCACGGCAACAGCAGGTTGACGTTTGGCTGTTTCCTGGTGCCGGCTTGGCTTCTTTTGCACCGGAGTTTGTGTTTGAGGTCCAAAGCTTTCTTCGATCTGTAGGGCGGTTTTGTGCGCTTGCTGGTAACGTCCAAAATTCTTAAAGAAGCCCTGCAATTCGGCAAGGATTAAATCGCGGGGAAAGCGCCTTGGATGGATATAGGAGAGCAACAAACGGCGGATATGCCACCAACACAGCCACCACACCCCTATGTAGAGGAAGGAAAAGCGCTGATCGGGATAGCGTCGGACAGCACCAGTAAAGTAGGAGTACAAGCCGATGCCATTGTTGGCAATTTGCGATCGCAACTTCGCATAATCCCGCCGATGTCGGTGGCGAACCATCGCACTCGGCTCATACACGAGAGTATGCCCTTCCTTCAATATCCGGAAATACATCTCCAAGTCACCACCACCATTGGTGACAGTTCCCACATCCAACGCTGGGTCGAAGTATCCAATCTCCTCGAATACACAGCGACGGTAAGCCATATTTGCTCCCGTCCCAAATTGTCCAGCCCCCAGAAGCCCAGAAGGCACTTTGTTACCCCGCTCGACTCGATACCACTTGCGCTGAAAACCTCGCCCGAAGCCGCCGTACATCTCAAACAGAACTTGAGACTCGGCTTCCAACTCATAAGGCACGACCAAGCCTGTAACTGCCATGACTTCGGAGTGTTGGGCAAATACCTGGGCTAAGGCTTTCACCCATCCTGAATCAACTACCACATCGTCATCGGTGTAGGCAACAATTTCGCCCCGCGCCTCAATAATTGCTCGGTTCCGCGCCCAGTCTAAACCAGGACGAGGTTCGCGAACGTAGCGGACATTAGGATATTTGCTCTGCACCAGTTCTTTAGTAGCATCGCTGGTGGGGGCATTATCTATAACCAGGAGATCGAGAGCGGGGTAATCTAACTGATTCAGGGCGTCTAAACACAGGGTTAAATCATCGGTGCGATCGCGCGTGCAAACCGCAACCGTGACTAATGGCAAACTCCCGGTATACTCTGGCGGTGGCACATCAAATAAATCCTCAAGGCGCAACCCTTCGGGTTTAGGCGGACAAGCCAAGCCATTTTGCAAAAGGTGAGTAACAATAGACCAGCTATGCTGTTCCAGAATAAATTTACTTAAGGTGCTCGCACTCACGCGACCTGCCGCCACAGGCACTTTGATATAGCCAATGGGTGTACCGTGCAGGCGAACCAGACCTTGCAGTTCTATATAGCCGTCTAAATTTTCAATACTGGTGAGGGGACGACTCAACTCAATATCAACTACTTTGATTGGATAAAGCATGAATTTGAATTCTTCAGATCAGGGACATCGATCGATGTAAGATGCTACCCACCAAAACTTTGAGCTGTATGCTCATCTGCCGCGTGTTGAGTTCAGGAATTGTTGTTGAGCGATCGGATTTACACTCGCGCTGCAACGGTGCCACAACTTGAGGCTCTGACGAATTTCGAGGAAGCGCCCAACCCGCTATAATTCCTAAAAAGCTTTGGATCGCTAATGCATACAGTCCATAACGCAGAAGCGGTGTAATACAATCTGCTTGTAAAGCCTTGTACAGCCACAGCAAGGTAGTGTGATGGTTACCACGCAAATTGCTTTGACGCGCTAAGTAAAGGTAGAAACTGCTGCTAGACAAGCGATAAATAGCGCCAGGAATCTCTGGATGTCTTTGTCGAGCGGCTTGCAACATCAACGAGTGAGACTTCGCCATTTTGCTGTAATCGCAAGACATGCTGTTAAAAATCTTGCGATATCCAATGAGAAACTCTGGAACAGCTCGAAATTGATACTGTTCGGCAAGGCGCAGATAAAGCTCCCAGTCTTCACAACCTTGAGCATTTTGTTCTTTCAATTGGCAGTTGTAGCTACCGATGTTCTCGAAACAAGAACGGCGGATTAACGTGGCACTGGCGTTACCGATAAAGTTGTGGCACACGAGAGTCTTGTGGACTTTTCCCTCTACCTTGGAGGCACAAAATCCCCCAGTCGGTGAGTCTTCTTCATCAATGTCCACTGACCAGGCATAAACTACCCCTACAGCTAAGTCGGCTTCTAAAAAGCATTGCACTTGTTTTTCGAGATTTTCGGGATACCAAATATCATCAGCATCAATTGGTGCAATGAATTCTCCCTGAGACTTTTGAATAGCTAAATTTCGAGCAGCGGCTACACCAGAATTTTTCTGGTGTAACAGGATGACACGAGAGTCTTGTTGAGCCATCGCTCGCACAATCTCAGCCGTGCGATCGCTTGAGCCATCGTCTACCACTAAAACTTCAATGTTTTTGTAAGTCTGAGAGAGTACAGAATTCAACGTCCTCTCAATAAAGGTTTCTGCGTTGTAGGCAGGAACAATCACCGAAACTAAGGGAAAATTCACAGGTTGCTGATGGCTATCCATGATTGGCTTTTGATGGCTGGAGGCTTACGTTTCGGTTGTGAAGTTAAAGAAGCTCGACTAGCTGTTGGAGTAGTATTTCCCGTTAGGGGTTGTGGCGTCGTTGATGCCAATTCCAGGCATGAAGAAGAATCTCTTTGAGATCGGAATACTGAGGCTGCCATCCCAGAATTCTTCTTGCTTTTTCACCACTGCCGACTAAAATAGGCGGGTCACCGGGACGGCGATCGCCTTCTGTTACCTGGATGGGTTGCCCCGTTACAAGTTTTGCTGTTTCAATCACTTCCCTGACTGAGAAACCATTACCATTGCCCAAGTTGAAAACATCACTTTCGCCGGATTTGAGCAGTTGCTCTAATCCCAGTACATGAGCCTGGGCTAAATCAGCAACGTGGATGAAGTCTCGAATACAGGTTCCGTCGGGAGTCGGGTAATCGGTTCCCAAGATTGAAAAGGATTCTCGCTTGCCCATAGCCGTTAGCAGCACTAAGGGAAGAATGTGAGTTTCAGGGCTATGGTCTTCACCTAACAGTCCTGCGGGGTCTGCCCCAGCCGCATTGAAGTAGCGGAAACAGATTGACCTTAACCCGTAAGCTTTATCAAAATCAGCCAGAATTTTCTCCACCATCAACTTAGTCCTTCCATAGGGATTGATGGGGTTTTGGGGCTGGTCTTCGGTAACGGGAACCGACTGGGGTACGCCGTAGGTAGCGCAGGTTGAGGAAAAAACAATAGTTTTGACGGAGGCTGCCAGCATGGCTTCCAAAAGCGTCAGGGTGCCAACGACGTTGTTCCGGTAATATTTAGCGGGGTTGCTGACGGATTCGCCTACGTAGGCATAGGCGGCAAAGTGCATGACAGCCGCAATTTCGTGAGTGGCAAATACCTCATCTAACAAGGCGCGATCGCTAATATCACCCACAATCAGCTTGGCACCCAATGCCTGTTCGACGAACTCCCGATGTCCATACACTAAGTTATCGAGAACGATTGCTTCGTAGCCTGCATTTTGTAATGCCTGAACAGCATGAGACCCAATATATCCTGCTCCCCCTGTCACTAGAATGCTTTGTTTAATTTGAGACATATTGTTTATTTCCTTATTCTCTATACGAGGATTTATTTAAGCACTATTTCTGGCTAGGCGGGGAACTAATTCATTACTAACGATTTCTTTGTAACTTAGGTTGAATAGGGTCTTTGAGTACTCAATGGCAATTTACTATTGGCTGCAATACAACCCTTCTAAAATGTACCAAACGTATCCGGATTTTTTGCCCACTAAACCTTGGTATTACAAAAGTAAATAATATTTTTAAAAAAAATCGGCTTAATTAAAGATTCAGTAAAGAAAGCCCTGACTCTAATGACTTCGGAATAATTAGAGTCTAGATTGTTAATGAGCAGCTACAAAGTCACGAGAAACAACAGACGCAAAAGCCTTGCTATACAAGAGTTGCACTTTCTCTCGTTACTAGAAAATTAAGCCAATCAAATCGGCCTTACGCCATTAATACTGATTCAAAAGTCAAACCCATCTAGCTGACTGCTGAATCAGAAGTTTGGTTCGCTTGAAAATCTGCTTGTCCTTCGGTTCATCGAAAAGACTTGTTCTCAACCTGTAATTGTAATTAAAGCTGGCTGATGATGCTGACCTCTGCTACCTCAACTCAAGTAACCGTTTCAGTGATTATCCCTGTATATAATGGGGGCGAGAATTTTCGTCAATGTCTTTCGAGTCTAGCGATCGCTGCGCCTTTCCCCTATGAAGTGATTGTGGTAGCTGACGGTGATACAGATGGTTCTTGGTGTTTAGCTCAAGAGTTTGGCGCAAAAGTAATTAGAGTGTCGGAGGCTGGAGGTCCAGCAAAGGCTCGCAACTTGGGAGCACAGGCAGCACAGGGCGATATCCTGTTCTTTGTAGATGCTGATGTGGCAATCCGTCCCGATACCATCGGTCAAGTTGCGATCGCCTTTGAGCAACAACCTGATTTAGCAGCGCTGATTGGCTCCTACGACGATGCACCTGGGACAAGCAACTTCCTATCTCAGTACCGAAATTTGTTCCATCATTATACTCATCAGACCTCACGTCAAGAGGCGTCAACCTTCTGGGGTGCCTGTGGTGCAATCCGCCGCGACATTTTTCTGGAAATTGGTGGCTTTGACGAGAGTTATCGTCTACCATGTGTTGAAGACATTGAGTTAGGCTATCGGCTGAAGCGAGCTGGTTACAATATTCAGCTACACAAGACGTTACAGGTTAAGCATCTCAAGCGATGGGGCGTCATTTCTCTTCTCAGGGCTGACATTTTCTACCGCGCCATCCCCTGGACTGCATTGCTTCTGCGCGAACGCCAGTTTGCCAATGACTTGAACTTACAAGTGTCCAATCGCATCAGCGTTGTGTTGGTCTACGCCTTGGTAGGTTCTTTACTTGCCGCTTGGTGGTGGTCTGGTACTCTCATCGCCGCCAGTTGGTTGAGTTTGGCTCTGTTTGCCCTCAATGCCTCAGTCTACCAATTCTTCCAGGAAAAACGCGGTATTGTGTTCGCGGCAAAAACCATTCCCTGGCATTGGCTGTACTACTTTTACTGTGGACTTGCCTTTGCGATCGGTCTCACCCGCCACTTACTCGCTCAATACGTATGGTCTCAGAAGGTGTGTGGAAAGTTGCAATTAGACACCTAATGGTTGTCCATCACTGGAGTATCGCCACAGCATCAGGTTAGTCATCGACCAAGCAATCATCGTACCGCTAATAGCAGTCAGACCCCAGCTATGGGGTTTGCTTTTGAAAAAAATTTGGAGATTCTTTGGATGGAACACTATCCTGTCGTCATTACAGGGGCAGGCCCAGCGGGCTTGACGGCTGCCTACGAACTAACCAAGCAAGGGGTGAAGCCCATCGTACTTGAAAGCGCCGATAAGGTGGGTGGTATCTCTCGTACTGAGGTTTATAAAGGCTATCGCTTCGACCTGGGCGGTCACCGCTTCTTCACCAAAGTTGTTGCAGTGCAGCAACTTTGGAAGGAGGTGCTTGGAGAAGAGTTCCTCAAAGTTCCCCGGATGTCACGCATCTATTACCAGGGTAAATTCTTCGACTATCCCCTCTCGATTTTCAACACGCTATCGAATCTGGGCATCCTCCCCAGTTTCTTTATACTGTTGAGCTACTTAAAGGCAAAATTAAAGAAAAGATTGCGACCCGGTCCTGAACCAGAGACGTTCGATCAGTGGGTAATCGATCGCTTCGGTCGTCGCCTCTACAGAATATTCTTCCAAACTTATACGGAGAAGGTATGGGGAATCGCCTGCAATAAAATTCAGGCTGACTGGGCGGCACAGCGCATTCAAGGTATGTCTCTCAAGAGAGCCGTCTTCAACGCCTTGTTCGGAACTCATAAAACGGCAAGCTTGATTAAGGAATTTGACTACCCTGTTTTGGGTCCGGGGATGATGTGGGAACGCTTCCAAGAAGCGGTAGAGAGCAAAGGCGGTAAGGTCTGTCTCAACACCCCCGTCATTCGCGTCGAACGAGATGGCAATCGCATTACAGGAATCACGGCGCAACGGGACGGCGAAACCATCCAAATCTCTGGAAACCAGTTCATCTCCACGATGCCTGTGACGGCACTGATTCATCGACTTGATCCACCAGCTCCCGACGAGGTAATCCACGCGGCAAAATCCCTTTCTTATCGAGCCTTTATCATTGTGGCTCTCGTTGTTGACCACCCAGATTTGTTTCCCGACAACTGGATTTACATCCATAGTCCAGAGGTAAAGGTGGGTCGGATTCAAAACTTTAAGAATTGGAGTCCGGCGATGGTTCCTGACCAAAGCAAGACTTGCTTGGGTATGGAATACTTCTGTAGTGAAGGCGATGAAATCTGGACGATGTCTGACACCGAACTGCTGGAGTTGGCAACCCGCGAACTAGGAAGTTTGGGTCTTGCTAAAGCTGGTGCTGTTGAGGACGGTACTATCCTGCGCCAACCCAAAGCTTACCCGGTATACGATCGCGATTATCGCGAGCATTTGCAGGTCATTCAAAATTATTTGGAAACGTTTGAGAATCTGCAAACGGTTGGTCGTAACGGCATGCACCGCTACAACAATCAAGACCACTCCATGTTGACGGCAATGCTCGCTGTCAAGAACCTACAAGGCGAGAAGCACGATTTGTGGCAAGTGAATGTTGAGCGCTCGTACCATGAGGAATTCACGAAAGAGGAGTGGCAACAGACACAGGAGCCTGCTGCTACGCCGGAAGCCGCTATCCGCTAGGGCTAAATAACCCGAATCAACAAGCCAGAGGCAGTACTCAGTTGAAGGCTACTACTGATACCAAGTTGCCGTCAAACGTAGTAAGCTGTCGCGCAGTTAACTGGCATATTTGGGAAAGGAGTGAAACGTGAAAAGACTTCTACATATACTTTTCACGTTTCACTCTTCACTCTTTACTGGGTTGCTTAATGCTTTACTTTATTTTTGTTTGGACGTTTCTTACTCTTATTTCTTTTTTGATAGGAACGGGTATTCTTAATACGTTTAAAGCGGATGGCTTTGAACGAAAAGGCGATCGCTTTATAGTTGCCGTTTGGCTAGGAGTCGTTGTCCTTTCTATCTCTCTACTGGCTGCCTCACTGGTTTTCCCCTTATCTCCATTAGTCGGTGTCATAATTGCTGCCAGTCTTGTTTCGTTGTCTCTCTTGTTACAGAAGACGCGGAGTGAGATTGTTGCTCTCTGGTCAATTATTTCTCCAAGTTTGATTTGGGGATTTCTCACTTTAGAAATTCTTGTCGCTGCCTTGACAGCGAAACAAGTTACCTGGCTCGACACAGGTCTATACCATTATGGAGCTATCCGATGGCTATCTGAGTATGGGGCAGTTCCGGGTGTAGCACTAATTTTAAATCAGCTTGGTTTTACCTCATCCTGGTTCGCCCTGGCTGCACCTTTGAATCCTCAATTTTTTGGCGATCGAGTCACTGCCGCCACCAATGGCTTTGTCTTTATCATCGCCGTATTGCACTTTCTGATTTGTCTAGTTCACTGCTTCACAAATAAGAAGGAATTAAGCGATTGGTTCGTAGTAATTTTTTCTACAATTATCCTGCCATTCAGTGTTGCCTCAAGTCTGATGTCAGTGATTCTGGTATCACCTTCTCCAGATTTTCCTGTCATTTTTCTTACAGAAGTCGTAGCCTGGACAATTTTAATCGTTGCTAATCAGAAATCCTCCTACCTACCCGAAAGTAATTTTTCTATCTTAACGACTCAAGCTTTGCCTCTAATTCTATCGGCTGGAGCAGTAAGTATAAAGCTATCTGCTCTGCCTATTTTGTTTATATCAAGTCTTTTTTATCTTTTTTACAGTCGGTTTAATCTTCGACAGTGTCTCATGGGTAGCGCTATAACTCTTTTGCTGTTGTTACCCATGTTTATCTCCGGAATCATTACCTCTGGATGCCCGCTTTATCCATCATCCTTCCTGTGTGTTGATTTACCCTGGACTCCAACACCACAAGCCGTTAAGCTGCTTATCGAAGATACTCGCGGCTGGGGAAGTTGGTTTGGCTCACCTCCACCCGGCTCAATTCCTATACTCTGGTTATTTTGGCAGTGGTTCGGCGCTAGCGTCCTCAACAAAGCGATTATATTCCTAATTGTAATTTCAACTTTATTGACTATTTATGTTGTGCGAGCTTTAATGACCAGCCGAATGCGAGGTCAGTTTTGGATACTGGCATTAGCCGTATTGGGAACTACATTCATGATGCTCAAAGCTCCCGTCATTAGATTTGGACTGGGGTATCTAATTCTTATACCTGCCTTATCAATTGCCGTTTTTTGTCAGACCAAGCTAGACAAGGTTTTGCCGCCCCTAGCTCAGAAATTGACTTCCCACAATCTATTTAGTAATTTCCGTAAACTTGGAATTGTAGTTCCTCTATTTCTAGCTACTCTAATTTTCGTTAGCTCTGGGAAGAATAGTGCTGAATCTCGACTACTTTTACCACCGCCTTTACAAAAGGTTGAAGTATTACAAAAACAAGTCAATGATGTAAAGTATTTTTCTCCAAAATATTCGAGAGAACTCTGCTGGTCAGCGAAATTACCTTGTACACCATTTGAAGTTAAAAATGATATCCGACTTCGCGAACCGTCACGAGGAATCCGAGCTGGATTTATTTATAAGAGAGCATCGTAGAGACGTGCGGGTGAAACGTCTCTACAGGCATATGTAGCAAGAAGTACGATCGCCTATCTCTATCTCTATTTATCCCCCTTACCTTGCTGACTAGGTGAGGGGGTTTCGTTGTCCTGAGTTTCCAGCCATTCGCGAATCAATTCAACTGCCTGCTGGCTCATCGTGGTTCGATTCTTTGCACACGCCCTTGGGCAATAGGGCGTATTTTGCCAAACGCTAAAGTCTACATCATCGCCCGTTTCCGCAACCGCCAAGACGCGCATGACCACAAGCGGGTTTTGCATCGGTTCATACCTGTAGCGGAGTTTGAGATTATCTTTGACCCTAGCAACGAGGAAGAACAAGATAACCCAGCCTAACGCTTGAAGCTCCCCGCCCTACTAACTATTGAGGGTGGGGATTCATGTGACACTTGCACAAGCTCTGGGTAAAAACATCTGAACCCAAGTCCGGATCGGTACAACTTCAGTTGTATGTATTACCATGTGTATTACAGGCTCTCTGTAATCCCCTGAAGTTTGGCAGACAGCCAAGTCGGTGGTGCATGATGTTGTGTTTTTTGGTGTCCATCTCCATCTACTGAACATTCTTAAGTTGATAGACTGACCAAAAATACAGACATAGCTAAGCTGATTAGCTAATCAAACTATCCTTATTAACGGCTAAAAAAGTTAGTGGGCAATGCTTTTAGATTTTAAGTCTATAGTATTGTCCAATATTGGCGTTGGAGAAGATTTAGACTTTACTTAAAAAATAATTCAAGAAAGTTCTTTATACAAATTTTTTATAAAATAACGCTCTGAGATTCATCAAATCTAAACCTAAAATAAGCACTTTTACTTAAATGATTTTAGATCTAGTGTGGTTATGATTGCGATGGCTTAAAAAAGTAGTACAGTTATTTTAAGTCTTGAATAAAAAATAATTACTGCCTTATTTATAGGTAATTCAAGAACAGTATTTTCTTGATATGTACGCATTCGCAACAAAAAAAAATGCTAAAAATTAGCATCTTTATCGATTTAACTCTGATTAACTTTAATAAAAAATCAACATTTATTTACTGAAAATTACAGACAATATCAAAACAAAATTGCTACAAATAAAAAAGATGTGAATCCAAGAAATCTGACATCTAAAAAAGATGATCATGCCCTTGATTCACAAAACAAATCAATAATTAAACATAAATAAAACTAGCTTGATGCAATGCTTATTTATGTTTAATTACTCTCACTTACACGCCTTAAAGGCGACCTACTCTAGTTCTAAAAAGGAGTAACAATGCCAATACAACTCAAGCGTGATCAACTGGGACAATTTAATAGTATTGATGCCTTCAGGGCAGTTGTTGAAGGGATGTCCGATGCCCTTGGCGAAAAGGCGACCGGGGTGGCTCTGGTGGCTGCGGGTCGGATGCGCGGCAGGCAACTCGCCGAAGAGTTGGGCTTGAAAGGAGCAACACAGTCTTTAGAAGACGCTACTACCAAGATCACAGCAGTTTTGGGTGCGGAAGGCTCTCGCTTGTGCATCATTGACAAAATCGTCCAAGAGGGGGATTTGGTCAAGGTTTACACCTCAGAAAGGCTGTGCGCTGTCGGTGGCACTGAAGATTCACCTCCCAGATGTACCTTTACCCTGGGTATTGTTTGGGGCATCATGACTGAACTCCTGCAAAGGAAAGTCAGGGGGGTACATACAGAATCGCAACTG